>CAYUIL010000093.1:0-8505 GCA_964444715.1 uncultured Pirellulales bacterium
GTAATGGCCGGCAGCTCACCCTCAATCATCTCTTTAAGAACACCTTCAAAGCTGGGAATGACAAAAATCATCAGCAGCAAAAGGATGGTAAAGGCGGCGCTGAGCACGACAATGGGATAAATCATAGCGCCCTTGACGCGCGATTTGAGTTTTTGCGATTTCTCCATAAAATCGGCTACCCGCGACAGAATCAGGTCGAGCACACCGCCGGTTTCTCCCGCGGCGACCATCCCGACCAGCAGCCGGTCGAAGCATCTGGGGAACCTGCCCAGCGCCTCGGACAATGTGGCGCCACCCTCGATGTCGTCGGCAACATAGCCGATGATGCGCTTGAATGTCCCGGCCTTTTGCTGCTCCTGGAGAATTCGCAGGGACCTGAGGATGGGTAGCCCCGCATCCTGAAGGGTGGACAGTTGTCTGGCGAACTGAGTAATGAGCTTGACTGAGACCCTGCCGCCTGCGCCGCGTCTTCGTCTGGGTGCGGCGGCAGCGGCGGTGAACTTCTTCCCGGCGCCCACGACGGCAACCTTCGTGGGGAAATAGCCCATATTTCGTATCTTGCTCACCGCCTCCTTCTGACTTAACGCCTCGACTTCATTTTTTATCGCTACCCCCTGAGAATCGAGCGCTTCATATTTGAACAGCGGCATCTTGAATACCTCCTACTGCTATCTGGACCTCTGATACTGTCATCTGGTTAATTCCCGAATATTAAGTTTAAGCACTTTCGGCAATCGTTTCCTTGACGACCTCCTCAATTGTGGTAACGCCGTCGTAAATGGCAGCCAGGCCCGCATCTCGCAACAACCTCATGCCGGCTTTCTGGCTGGCTGTCCGCAGAACGTTAGTTGAGGCATGATTCATAATCAGCTCCCGAATCTCGTCGTTGAAGGTCATAACCTCGAAGATACCGGTCCGCCCCCTGTATCCGGTGTTATTACACCTGGGGCAACCCTTACCATAATAAAAGCTCTTGCCTTTGACGTCTTCCGGCGTAAGCCCAAGCTCCATAAGCTGACTTTCGCTCGGCTCAAAAGCTGTCTTGCAGTGCTCGCAGATTTTTCTTATGAGCCGTTGTGCGATGATGCCTTCTAACGTCGCCGTAACAAGGAACGGCTCAATGCCGAAGTCGAGGAGTCTCGCAATGGAGCTTGGCGCGTCATTGGTGTGCAGCGTGGTGAAGACGATGTGACCTGTCAGTGAGGCCTGTGCAGCTATCTCGGCCGTCTCGAGGTCGCGGATTTCCCCGACCATTACCACATCCGGGTCCTGACGTAGAATGGAACGCAGGCACTTTGCGAATGTCACCCCGATGTCCGGCTTCATCTGGACCTGAATGACGCCGTCGATATCGTATTCGATGGGGTCTTCGGTGGTGATTACCTTGCTTTCGATGTCGTTAAGCTCGCTTAGCGCCGCGTATAGCGTCGTTGTCTTCCCGCAGCCGGTGGGGCCTGTAACGAATATAACGCCATTGGGCTTATGGATAAGCTGACGCACAAGTTTCAGTTCCTCGGCTCTAAGGCCCAGCTTTTCGAGGTCGAGCTGCATCTGGCTGCGGTCGAGAATACGCAGCACCACACTTTCGCCGAACATTGTGGGCAGCACGCTGACGCGGAGGTCAACGGGGTTGCCTTGAACGGTCAGCGAGATTCGACCGTCCTGAGGCAGCCGCCGCTCGGCGATGTCAAGGTTGGCCATAACCTTTATACGCGAACTCAATGCAGCGGCGATGTGCTTCGGCGGCGGCACCATCTCATACAAAATCCCGTCGATTCGATACCGCATCTTGTATTCCTTCTCAAACGGCTCAAAATGAACGTCAGAGGCCTTGTCCCGTATCGCCTGCATCAGCACCAGATTAAGAAGCTTCCTTACCGGGTTCGATTCCGAAAGCTCCTTGAGCTCATCGAGGTCAATGCTCTGGCTTCGACCCTCAAATTCGGCTAAGAACCCGTCTTCCTGAATCTCATGGATAAGTTCGTTTATGCCCTCGCCCTCGTCCTGCTGCTGATAGTATTTTGTCAGCGCCGCATCGAGGGCCTGCGTGTCGGCAATTTGCGCAGTTACCTTCGTGCCGAGCAGCGTGCTGAGGTCGTCCGTGGCCCGGAAATTGTCGGCCTTGTCAACCGCCACGATCAGTTCGTTGGCATCGGCCTTGAACCCGATAGGCAAGACACGGTATGCCTTGGCCATCTGTCCTGGTACCTTCGCGAGCACATCCGGCCCAATGTCAAGGCCATCGAGATTTATGGGCTCCATTCCCCGCTGTGCGGCCAATGCAATATGCAACTGCTTCTCATCCACAAGACCCAATTCAACAAAAATCCCCCCTAATGGGACATTCTTATGCCCCTGCTTCTGCCGTTTCTTCTGGATTTCTAAGCACTGGTGAACCTTCTCACGCGTCAGCAGCCCCATCTTCATCAGCACTCGGCCAATGGGCCTGCCTCGCAATTGTTCGATTGGCGGTAGTTTATCCATAACGTTCTTCCTTACCAATACACCTCGGTACCAACATCCCGACGTCATATATTATATCACCCTAATATACGTTGTGTCAAGGAATTAGCAATTGGACATACGGTTGATAAGACATTCGTGGTGGTGTTTACACCCTTTTTATCGGGTTGCCCCCCTACCCGGGACAATCCTTAAGATCGAGCACTTACTTAAAAACGCTTTACAAATGCAATTCCCGCAGCCGGGCAACCACCGAAATCCATCATTGGCTCGACCCGGAAGCCGGCAATTTCGAGTTGTTTGTGTTTCGCGGCCACTGAGTGGCCGACGATGTAGCCGAGCGTTCCGCCGAAAAGGACGTCTGACGCCCAGTGGTCGTGTGAATCCATCATTCGCCAGCCGACAAAACAAGCGCCGATATAGGCAGGAATACCGATTTCAGGGCCGTAGAATTCATCGAGGACCGATGCGGCACAAAATGAGCTGGCCGTATGGGCGCTCGGGAAGGAAAAATTGTGGCCATTGGGTCTTTCGTCGTTTACAACGAGCTTCAAACCGAATGCTGCGGCATCGGTTATTGCAAGGGCGCTGAGCATTGTCGTTGCGCGTTGCTGCTCGACCCGGTTATCTTCACTGAGAAGATACCAAATTCCCGTCGCCCCTAAATGAATTCCGGGATTTCCAGCGTAATCAAAAATTTTGTCGCTGGTGTTGTTGAACGCCCGGTGGCGGTCGAAGTTATCATTGAGGTTCTTGTCGGCATCGGTATTGTGCATTGCGATACTGGCGCCACCCGCCAACAGCAATGCAGCCAGATTATTCGGCTTTGTGAACGTCTCATTTACATCAGAAAGAAACCGCGCCGGGAATGAGCTTAAGTCGTTTGATTCCGCGTAAGCCGGACACTGGAGGAAAATCACGACAAGAAGCGTAACGTAATGTCGCATCATTCCCATTCGATTGTTGCGGGCGGCTTGCTCGAGATGTCATACACCACCCGATTTACACCCCGAACTTCATTTATGATTCTGCTGGATATGGTCGCCAGGATTTCATAAGGAATGTGCGAAAAATCAGCGGTCATAAAATCAGGCGTTTCGACCGCTCGGATGGCAACGACATTTTCGAACGTCCGCCCGTCGCCCATAACCCCAACCGTCTGCACCGGGATAAGAATGGCGAGCGCCTGCGAGATTTTTCTGTAAAGGCCGGCGGATTTTATCTCGTCGATGAGTATTTCGTCGGCGGCCCGCAGGACCTCCAGCCGTTGCGGCGTAACTTCGCCGAGGATTCTCACCGCCAGTCCAGGCCCCGGGAACGGATGCCGCCAAACAACTCCCTCAGGCAAACCGAGGTATTCGCCGACTACTCGCACCTCGTCTTTGAAAAGGTCGCGTAACGGCTCGACTAACTCGAAACCAAGCTCTTTGGGCAAGCCGCCGACGTTATGATGCAGTTTTATATTTGCGGCCGGGTTGCCGTCTTTGGCGCCGGATTCGATGACGTCCGGGTATAATGTTCCCTGGGCTAAGAATTTGGCATTTGGGATTTTGGATGCCTCGGACTTGAAGGCCTCGATGAATTCTGCGCCGATGATTTTGCGTTTTTGCTGCGGGTCGGCAACGCCGGACAACTTGTCGAGGAATTGTTTTGACCAGTCGACCACCCGCAGGTCGAAGTGGAAGTGGTCGCGGAAGGTGGAGATAACCTCCTGGCGTTCGTTTTTGCGAAGAAGGCCGTTATCGACGAATATGCAGACGAGCCGGTCGCCTACGGCCTTGTGGACCAGTGCAGCCGTTACGGAGGAATCAACCCCGCCGCTTAGGCCGCAGATAGCGGTGTGGTCGCCAACCTGTTTGGTGATTTTTTCGACGGTTTCGGCGACGAAGTCGCTCATTTTCCAGTCGCCGGAGCAGCCGCAGATGTCGTATAGGAAATTTTTCAAGATTACCGGCCCTTTGGGGGTATGCGACACCTCCGGGTGGAACTGGACGCCGAAGAATTTCTTTTTTTTGTGCTTTACGCCGGCAAATGGGCAGGTCTTTGTCTGGGCGAGTTTGACGAAGTTATGTCCGGGGTCTTCAATCTGGTCGCCGTGGCTTGCCCAGACGGTTGTTGAATCGGGGAGGTTTGCGAAGAGGCCTGTTTTGGTGGTGATGGTCAGGTTTATCCTGCCGTATTCCCTGTTTTTAGCGGGGACGACCTTTGCGCCGAGGACCTGACAGCCGAGCTGCATACCGTAGCAAATGCCCAGTATAGGAACATCAAGCTCGAAGATTTTCTCGTCGCATTTTATCGCGTCTTTGTCATAGACGCTTGCCGGCCCGCCGGAGAGTATTATGCCTTTGAGGTTTTCCTTAGCTAATGTTTCGGCTGGCGTGCCGGCCGGGAAGATTTGCGAGAAGACGTTATGTTCCCTAACCCGTCTTGCGATTAGTTGAACATACTGGCTGCCGAAATCTAATATTACGATTGTTTCGTGTGTCATAATTTGAAGTATTTTACCACCAAGTGCACGAAGGAACACGAAGAAATTTTAACCACAGATTAACACAGATTTCCACGGATTTAGTCAGCCGGAGGGCATACTCGATAAGGTCTATGCTCCAAACGTGGTTTGTGCGCAAAACCTTTATCTCGTCTGCTGCCCCTTAGGGGCATCGCCGTTGGCGATTTACCGGCTGACAGGGATTGACACAGATTTTACGTTCTGGAGTAAAGCCGAGCGAAAGAGGCGGATTCCGCCGGCCCGTCCAGCGTAGCGTGAGCGAAGTTGGAAGGCGGTTTTCAATAATACGTTTGACGCGGGGGAAAGGAGGATTTATAGTCCGCCATAGGCGGATAAATTAATTTAGTAAAAATGGCCGGAAGGATACGGCTTTTGAGGAAATCACGCCTTTGCCCGTCAACATTGCCGTCCGGCAGACGTCTTTTAACAGGTTTATAAAGTACGCCATGAATGAGAGGAAACCATGATAACGGCCGTATCCATCATAAGCACAATAGTCGTTGCTGTGGCAACGGTGGTACTCGTGGTTCTCACTGGCAAGTATGTCCGCCTGACAAAGGCGATGGTGGACGAGATGAAAGAAGCCGGAGAACCAGATGTCAACGTGGACTTCGAGCTTCCCGAGAGGATGTTACGTCTTGTGATAGGTAACTCAGGGCGATCGCCAGCGAAAAATGTAAGATTCGAGGTTGTTTCTGATGTTGACTGTATTAGGTCTATTTATTCCAAAGACAAGCCGGGATTGGCCAGATTGCCCGTGTTTGAGACCGGTGTTTCCTACCTATCCCCAGGACGTATACTGAAGTTCTGGGCAGGTTGTCTGGAGCTAAAGAAGGAGATGCCCCTTAATAAGATTTTCCGGATACTCGTTCGGTATGAAAACGATATCGGAAAGTTGTTTGAGCGCGATATTGCGATAGATATGAGTCAGTATGAGAATGTTCTGTACGAGTCATTCAAAGACAACAATGTGACGGTAGCGGAGGCCATAAAGGATGCTGAGCGCAGCCGCAAGTCAAATGAGAACCGCGGCGGTTTATTTTCCAGGATATTTACATCTTCTTTCTGTCCTGTATGCGGAGAGAATGTGAAGACTTTCGCAAGGAAGTGTCCCCATTGTGGTGAGTGGATTAAACAAGAACACCAACCGAATGCCGCACATGATGTGGAATCCACGGGTGCTCCTTCACTGCCTATAGATAACCTTCCGATGAGTAAAAAAGACATGAACGATTCGGCAATACCTTTGGTAGAATTCACTCCGGAAACAAAAACCAGAAGAGACGAACCCGCCAAAGTGGACAAGAAGACGTGATTCGTTGAAACGCAAGAGATTGGACGAGTGTTGAAGAAGGCACAAATATGAATGAGCAGGAAACAACAACCGACGACCTATTATGGCATTATACAACTCCTGAAGGATTGACTGGAATTATCGAAAGCCATTCTCTGTGGGCGACAGATATTTTCTACTTGAATGATTCAGCGGAGTTTATGCATGGAATCAATATTGCCCGTAAGATTATTAAACAGAAGATTTCTTTATTGACTGGGGACGAAAAGGAACGTCTGGAGAGGTTTGATACACATTTGTCATTTATTGGCCCTGATCACAATAGGACCATTTATGTTTGTTCGCTCTCGAAAACTAAAGATGAACTAAGTCAATGGAGGGCCTACTGTCGGGGCGGAGGCTTTTCTATAGGATTCCCAAATCAAGGTCTTGTTGATGTGATACAAGGTCAGCATTTTGATATAAAGGAATGTGTCTATGATATTAGCGAACAGCAAAGAATTATTAATCAACTAATCGATTCGGAAGTTTTACCTTATATCTATAATCCTGAACAGTTTTCAAATATTCCATGCACGCCGGATATGGTTTCCGGTTTTTTATCTGAGGGTATTAATAAATTTATATGGGAACTTTATTCAACCTGTTCAACTTTAAAGCATCCATCGTTCGCAATAGAGGAAGAAAGGCGTTTAGTATATGACCATAAACGCCCCTTTAATGAGATAAAACCGGAATTTCGCACAAAACCAGGTTTGATAATTCCTTATACTTGTATAAGACTCCCTGAGAGTGAAGATTTTTGGAGACAGGTTAGGATTATCATCGGCCCAACCAAATATGAAAAAGAGCTTAGAGGTTCCGTACATACTCTCTTTAGGAAATACCATGCAACGAGTATAAGCATTAAAAACAGTGAAATACCTTTCCGTGAATTATGAGCCAATAGCCCCCGTGGCATCTTAGCTGGTAGTTATAAAACTACTGAAATCGTATTGCTTGGCATACTCTGTCCTGAAGAATTAATCGCCTTGAATTGGTATTTGCCCGAGGTAGGTTGAAAATTCCGTTACAAATCAGCAATCATCAATTATCAATCAAAAATATTTCTGCTTCTTTGCAACAAAACCGCTGTAACCTTATCATTCACAATATCTTATAATCCGTGAAAATCTGTGTAATCTGTGGTTAAATTTTGTTAGATAATTATTGAACTTTTGAGTTGAATATGGTATAATACCGCCGCACTGAGATGGTAAACATCTCACGGGGTAAAGATTGAAGGTAACAGCCCAAGACAGGGCAAGGTATCATTCCCAGAAGGGCAAGGTTGGAGGGACAGCAGTCCCATTTCGGATTTCAGATTGCAGATTTCGGATTGCAACTGAAACAAAAAAACTCTGTGAACTCTGTGGCCTCTGTGGCTAAAAATACTTGCTCTGTGGCAAGAAGGGAGAGGATTATGAAGGTTAACTTAACAATCGGGATTCCAAAATGGCTCGACTTTATTTTCGCCTGTCCACTGCTCGCCTATCGCCTGCTCCGTTACGGCTATACGTTTCGCAGAATTTCCTTAGGCGAGGGCAAATTCACCATAGTTGACCCGCAGGACTTCTACCGGTTCAACTTTTTCAACTGGTGCCCAAGGAAACATGGGCCGAATATGTACGCCATTCGACCCATTACTATCCGTGACAGGGTTACGGTTGTCTCTTTGCACAGGGAAATAATGGGTCATCCCAAAGGTCTTGTCATTGACCATAGAAATAACGATGGTCTTGACAATCGAAGGGCCAATCTTCGCAATGCGACGCAGGCCCAGAATAGGTGTAACTGCCGAAAGAGGGCCAATACATCTTCGCGCTTTAGGGGAGTTAATCTTGACAAGAGGCACAATAAATGGGCAGCTCGATTGCAGCAACACGGTAAACAATTCTGGCTTGGGTATTTTGATAACGAAATTGACGCCGCACACGCCTACGATAAGGCGGCGAAGAAATATCACGGAGAATTCGCCCGCCTTAACTTTCCCTAACCACAGATTCCACCCTTCTTCGTTTAAACTACGCAGGGCAGGCAGATTGCACGGTGAAGGGCAGGCACATAGGCCTGCCCCTACAATGTGATGTGAAAATCAATCTTCGAGCGGCTCAACCGCTGAATAGTTGGGGGCCTCCTTTGTTATCTGGATGTCGTGAGGATGCGACTCGTTCACCGAGGCGGCGCTTGCCCGGACAAA
>CAYUIL010000094.1:0-8487 GCA_964444715.1 uncultured Pirellulales bacterium
CATTGATTGTTAAGTTCAAGCCCCGCTGCCTCTTTGGTTAATTCTGAAAACGGCTGCTCCCGGATGAGTCCCCCCGCTTCGTTTTTCGCTTGTCTTTGTTTCACTGTGTCATTTTCGAATTTTATATATAAATAGCTTATCGCTATCCCGCAGATTACAGTCGATGCCAAAGCAACGGCTATTATCGAAATTTTTAACCTTGATGCAGTTCTCGCCGCTTCTTTTTTGATTTGCTTTATTTCTTCATCTTGTGCCTTGATTTCCCAATGTGCCTGGTTCAACCGCTCAGTAAATTTCTGTTGCTGCTGCTCAGCCTCCGCCTTAACTTTCTCCAAAGTTTTTGCATGTTCCCTGCTCTGCTGGATCGCCCTTCTCTTCTCCGCAGCCAACGCCTCGGCTTTCCGATCCGCCTCACCCAAGGCAGCGGCAAGGTTCGCTTCTGTCTCCGCAATCTTCGCTTTATGCTGCTCTATTATTTCCTCATAATCAGCCCTCTGGCGCGCCGCCTGTTCCCTGGCTTGTGTCTGAGCTTGACTTAATATCTCTGCATGTCTCTGTCTTTCACTTTCAGCATCAGCTATCAGCCTTTTTGTCGCCTCTTCGTGTTCCCTGCCCTGCTGGAATAACCTTTCCTCCTCCGCAGCCAACGCCTCGGCCTTCCGGTCCGCCTCACCCAACGCAGCAGCAAGTTTCGACTCTGTCTCCGCAATCTTCCCTTTATGCTGCTCTATTATTTCCTCATAATCAGCCCTCTGGCGCTCCGCCTGTTCCCTGGCCTGTGCCTGAGCCTGACTCAATATCTCTGCATGTCTCTGTCTTTCACTTTCAGCATCAGCCATCAGCTTGTTTATCGCCTCTTCGTGTTCCCTGCTCCGCTGGAATAACTTTTCCTCCTCCGCAGCCAACGCCTCGGCCTTCCGGTCCGCCTCACCCAACGCAGCAGCAAGTTTCGACTCTGTCTCCGCAATCTTCCCTTTATGCTGCTCTATTATTTCCTCATAATCAGCCCTCTGGCGCTCCGCCTGTTCCTTGGCCTGTGCCTGAACTCGACTTAACATCTCCTCATGTCTCTGTCTTTCATTTTTAGCATCAGCCAGCAGCACTTTTATTGCCTCTTCGTGTCCCCTGCCCTGCTGGAATAGCTTTTCTTTCTCCGCAGCCAATGCCTCGGCTTTCCGCTCTACTTCACTCAAGGCAGCGGCAAGTTTTGCCTCCGTCTCCACAATCTTCGCTTTATGCTGCTCTATTATTGCCTCATATTCAGCCCTCTGGCGCTCCGCCTGTCCCCTATACTGTGTCTGGGCTCGACTTAATATCTCCGCATGTCTCTGTCTTTCATTTTCAGCACCAGCCATCAGCTTTTTTATCGCCTCTTCGTGTTTCCTGCCCTGCTGGAATAGCTTTTCCTCCTCCGCAGCCAATGCCTCGGCCTTCCGGTCTGCTTCACTCAAGGCAGCAGCAAAGTTTGCTTCCGTCTCCGCAATCTTCGCTTTATGCTGCTCTATTATTTCCTCATAATCAGCCCTCTGTCGCTCCACCTGTTCCCTGGCCTGTGTCTGAGCTCGACTTAATATCTCTGCATGTTTCTGCCCTTCATTTTCAACATCAGCGATGAGCTTTTGCATCGCCTCTTCGTGTTTCCTGCTGTGTTCTTGAGCCTTTTGCCTTAAATCAGCCAATGATTTTTCATAGCTTATTAGCTCGGGCTCTGTCGCTTCTTCCTTGACAACCATCTCAGCATCGTTATCGCGAAGTTCTGTCAACAATTCAACCGCACTGCTGTGCCTGTCCTGTGGATTCGCAGAAAGAGACCGCCGCAAAACCTCATTTTGTTTCTCGCTCAACCGGGCAATTCCCTCGGGTCCCTGCTTAAGCTCCCGGAATTGTCGCCGGTCACGCTGACTAAAAGGCTCTTTACATAAACTTTGGTAGATACACGCCGCCAGTGAATATATATCACTTTGCGCAGAACAAGCTGCATTTCCCGATTGTTCCGGTGCCATATAAAAAGACGGCTCTATTTGCTCCTCCGGCAATAACCGTAAAAGTGTGTCTTTTATTTCTTTACTAATCGCAAAATTTGCGAGCTTTATGACACCCTTTGAGCTTATCAGAATATTAGCGGGACTGATATCGCCATGAATAAACCCCTGCTTATGCGCAAGATCAACACTCTGGGCAATCGGACTAAATATCTCAATCGCATCTTCAATATTTAACGGCCCTTCAGATGCGACCTTTTCCTCCAGTGTACACCCATCGACATGCTCGGCAACAACGTATCGTGCCCTCTTTTGCGAATAAAAGCCGTAAACATTTAAAATATGTTCATCAGTTAATTCTTTTAAACTATTACATAGCTCAGAAAGAGATTGTATTTTTTCGTTCTCTTCAGCCGCAATAATCGGCAATGCCCAGATCATTACGTCTTTTTTCTCTTCCACGTCTTCGGCAAGATATTTAACGCCCGTAAAATCGGAACTGAGCTCGCGAGTAATTATATAGCGCATCTGTAGAACTTGGCCGTTGCTCGTGCCGCCATAAGTATACAATCCGCATCGAAGGTCAGTGCTCAAAAGCAGAGACGCGCACTTCTCGCATCGCTGGGCCTCATCTATGGTATTACAGCCGCAAGTGGGGCATTCAGCCATCTATTTTCAACTCCAACGAATAAATACTTTTCCGACGTCAAGTTTTTAATCGGAATAATCACACCAATGCTGTAGTTAATAATACTTAAAATGGGCAAATACCCAGAGGGCAGCAGGTACTGGGGCTTAATTTATAAAAAGTCCTGAAACCAACTCCGAGAAACAGGAAAAGCCAGTCGTAAGTGACTGGTTTATAAGACGTTACGTGCATTAGCGGGAGGGAGTATTCTGAGACAACATCAGGCCCTGCGCTGCGCTTCGTGTCGAACCTCCGTGGCAGCCGCAACGCGGCTGCGGATGTTCTCACCCTCCCCATAAAGTGAAATCCGAAGGCATCATACAGACACCTTCGGATTCCAAATAGCGGGGGGAGGATTCGAACCTCCGACCTCCGGGTTATGGGGCGGTTCACCAAAAACGCCCATAAGTGCTTATCTTAATTATAGTTATGAATTTACGATATTTTCTGAACTTAGCAAAATGAGGCAAGATTATGCAAACTGCGGCATACCGACAAGCCTAGGACAAGCGTAGAATCGGCAACTGATAACCTGTGTAAATCTTCTAGTCCCTTGTAGTAAATGTTTCAATTTCATTATACTCTCACTTAAACCGGACCAGTTTTCGGGGAGCAGGTTAGCGTGCATCATTTGTCGAGGATTTGCTCCACTCGTCCTTCATCCACGTCCATAACATACCGGACGCCTGTAATCGCTGCGGCCTCCGTTGTGAGCGCCGCTATATCATCACGCGACAGGTGTTCCAGGGAGAATTTTCTGCAGCCGGCCATCAGTTGCCTCAGGCCCTGTGCAAGCCGTTCATAGTATGTATACAATCCAAGGGCTCCGGCCGGAATATTCTCGAATTCACCATTACCAAGTTCACTGCGCAGCTCGCTTGCGGTAACGAATATCTCCTCTTTTGTTGAGCCGAACCGCTCCACGTAAACCGGAATCTGGTGTGCGTCTATAGCTCGGCCGATTGTCTTGCCCACCATTGCCGCGGCAACCGGAGCACGAGCCATTCCGATGAGCTTCACATACGGAGCTCCAAGCGACAGGCCTTTGAAAATCAGATCCTCGAAGGTGAACCCTCCGCCGACGGCAATCGCCGGCAGGTATTGATTCCTGTCCGCGAGCCGCTTTGCATACTTGTAAAGCAGTGAATGCAGATGTATAGGCGGCACACCCCACTCATTCATCATCCGCCACGGGCTCATTCCTGTTCCGCCTGAAGCGCCGTCAACGGTCAAAAGGTCCAGTTTGCACTTGGAGCAAAAACTCAGCGCCCGCGCCAAATCCGCTGGCCGGTACGCGCCCGTTTTCAGAAAGATATACTTTGCCCCTGCTTCGCGAAGCTCTTCTATCCTTCGGGCGAACGACTCTTCCGTAACCATTCCCACGCGGGAATGCCTTTCGAATTCCTTGAAGCTACCCCTTTGGAAGGCCTCTATGACAGCCGGGTTTGTCGGGTCGGGCAGCACGATATAACCTCGCTTGTGCAGCAGCTGCGCCTTCTCAAGGTCCCGTATTTTCACTTCCCCACCGATGTTCTTGGCACCCTGACCCCATTTGAGCTCCACGCACTCAACGCCAAGCTCGCTTATCGCGTACTCCTGCACCCCCAATCGGGTATCTTCAACATTCGCCTGGACTATGATTGCCCCGAAACTATTCCTCTGATGCTCGCGGTAAATCTGCACGCGCCTTTTGAGGTCAACAGTATCCACCACCCGCCCTTTCTCGATGACGGCCTGCACGTCCATACCGACGACATTTTCTCCAATTGTCAGTCCGGTCCCCGCCAGTGCTGAGCCGATGGCCAATCCCTCCCAGTTGTTCTTGGCGATGTCCGTGGAGCCAATCCCCGATATCAGCCAGGGGTATCGGAACTTGATACCCTTATCGTGGCCTATTCTGACCTCAAGATTCACGGCCGGGAAAATCGCCTTGTCACTATCGGGCTCGATTCCATGTGCCCCAACACATGTTCCCATTATATTCAGGTGCGAGTAATCAACAGGGTAGCTTTTCTCCGCTGCCGTCGTTATGACACCAAAGGGCTGAGGGTAAATTACCTCATGGCCACGATAGGCGGACTTACCTATCTCACACATTCCGATGCAGCCATCAACACAGGTCACACACATTCCTGAGCTTGGCGTCACCGAACCTTCGGTCCTGTTTTTCGTAAGGGTCGCAGCGGAAGAGTTCACTCTTGAAAAAGACATAGTATGGTTCTCCTTTATTTATTACTTTTTATCTCACAGGCAACACAAGGGTCCATGTAGCACATTAAATCATCGAACTGGTCCTTTTGAATGCACGGCGGGCTGAGATTGGCGCATCCGCCGCATATCGCCTTTTCCGGCTCCGTATAGGTGCAGCGTAACGAGCAGGCCGGGCAAACGTAAATGCAGCCACCGCATTGGCGGCAAGCATCCGAGGGCACATCGAAAGGCGTTCCAATGCTGCGGTTTTGCCCTCTTCCACGGAAGCCGATGGCTTTAGACATCATCTGTTCTTCGCACATGCGCACGCACCGCCCGCACAGTATGCACTCTTCATATTCCTGTCTGAACCGCTGCTGGCTCACATTATGCTTCGAAGCCAAGTCCTGTATGGTTTTCGATTGCGGACAGGATGCCAGCAGCAGCTCGATAATCATCGTTCTGGCCCGAATTACCCGCGATGAAGCAGTCCGCACTTTAAGTCCCTGCTCTGCCTGATAAGTGCAAGAGGATACGAGCTTGGCATTCGGGCCTTCGCCAATTTCAACAACGCACAGCCGACACGCCCCGTAAGGCGTCAGCCCATCCATGTGACAAAGCGTAGGGATGGGAAAGCCCAGAAACTGCGCTGCCTCAAGGACAGTTGTGCCCTCTTCTACAGAAACTTCCAGTCCATTAATTGTTAGTGTTATCATGCCTATTTTTCCCCAATGGCTGTAGGCTGCCCGCAGGCCGCCTGAAGGTCCTGTGTGAATGCAAGGTCACACCTCAGACACCGTCGTGCTTCAGCCCTGGCCTGCTCTTCGGACATGGACGCTTCGACTTCGCTGAAATTCTTTCTTCGTGCTTTTACCGGCAGCACAGGCGGCACCGCTCTGGTTGCGTTTTCCAGCTCCTCATCACTGACGGCGGCCGGCTCAACGAACACGCTCGGCAGTTTCAAGCCGGGCGGCTCCGCAAGCGGCTCGCCCCGGAGGTATCTATCTATGATTCGAGAGACTTTCTTCCCTGCTGCTATCGCATCAATGACGGTGTTCGGACCGGTCACAAGGTCGCCGCCGGCAAAAACGCCTTTCATATTCGTTTCAAGCGTATTAGGATTGACCTTGACCCTTCCACCCTTGTCAATGTCCAGCCCCATCGAGGCCAGGCACTGACTTTGCGGCCGCTCCCCTATAGCAACTATCAGCGTGTCAAGCTTTATCGTAAACTCGGTGCCCGGCACGGGAATTGGTTTCCGTCTGCCGGTTGCATCCAGTTCGCCAAGGCGGTTGCGGACGCATTTAATGGCCACAAGACGTCCCTCTTTTGAGTAAATGCTGACGGGGGATACCAGCGTCTCCAGCTCCACTCCCTCCCTTATTGCCGCCTCGATTTCCTCCTGACGCACATGAATCTTGACGGGGGATACGAGGGTTTCAATCGTTACTCCTTCTTCCAGGGCTGCTTCAACCTCCTCTTCATAGGCAGGCATCTCGTCACGGGTGCGGCGGTACAGAAGTGTGACACTGGTGACTTCCTTCTGCCGCAGGGCTACTCGTGCGGCGTCAACCGCCGAGTTCCCGCCGCCGACAATCCCGACATGCCCACGCGCAATCTGTTCGCCTCTCAGGTTGAACGCCTTCAGGAACCACATGGACGGGTAAACACCTTCAACGTCCTCTCCTTCGAGGTCGAGTCGCCAGCTTTCGTGCGCACCCATGGCCAGAAATATCGCCTTGAATCCATCCGCGAAAAGCGCTTTGATGTTCATATCTTTTCCCAGCGCCAGACCGTGCCGCAGGGTGATGTTCTCATTCATCAAAGTCTTGATTTCTTTTTCGACAATCCGCCTGGGCAGCCGATAGGCGGGCAGTGAGCATACGAGCATGCCGCCGGGCTTATCTTCCGCATCAAATACGGTGACTTTATGGCCGAGAAGGGAAAGGCAATGAGCCGCCGTCAATCCCGCAGGGCCGGCGCCGACAACCGCCACCTTTGCTGCGTGGCCTTTTGCCTTGGCAGCTATCGCCGGCCGGTAAACGGAGGGGTCCACACGGTCGGTCACGAACCGTTTCATAGCACGTATGGCGATGGATTCTCCTCCCCCGACGCCGAGACCGCAGCGGTGCTCGCACTTGCGGTCGCAGACACGGGCGCTGATGGCCGGAAGCGGATTGGCCTCACGGATAATCTTATACGCCTGCTCATACCGTCCATGTGCGATAAGAGCCACATAGTGCCACGGCTCCGTATCCACCGGGCAGGCGGCCTGGCACGGCGCGCCGACCAGGTTCTTGCAGACAAACGCGTCGCATCGCTTATCCTCTATGTGTCGCCGGTATTCCTCGCGAAAATATCGAAGCGTGCTCAGCACCGGATTGGGGGCGGATTGTCCCAATCCACACATTGTTGTGTCTTTCACAACACCAGCCAGCTCCTCAAGCAAATCCAGATGCCCCGGCGTTCCCTTGCCGAGAGTGATATCTTCAAGAATCTCATGCATCCGCTGGGTGCCTTTGCGGCACGTAAAGCACTTGCCGCACGATTCATCTTTCAGGAAATTCATGAAGTACCTTGCGACATCCACCATGCACGTGTTCTCGTCCATCACAATCATACCGCCGGAGCCCATTATCGAGCCGGCCTTGGTTAGACTATCGTAGCTGATAGGAAGGTCGAACAGGGATGCCGGGATGCATCCGCCTGAAGGCCCGCCCGTCTGCACCGCCTTTATCCGTGTCTTTCCGACCGCCCCTCCGCCAATCTCATAAACCACTTCTTTTAAAGGCGTTCCAAGAGGCACTTCAACAAGACCAGTGTTACGGATTTTCCCGACCAGAGAAAAAATCTTGGTTCCTGTGTTACCCTCAATACCTATTCTGGAAAACTCATCACCGCCATTACGGATAATGAAGGGCACATTGGCCAGGGTCTCGACGTTATTGATGCAGGTAGGACGACCAAGGATTCCTTTGGAAATCGGGTATGGGGGTCGCTGGCGCGGCTCTCCCATCCGTCCCTCAATGGATTTTATCAACGCCGTCTCTTCACCGCAGACAAAGGCCCCGGCGCCTCGAACTATATCGATGTCGAATTTAATCCCGGACCCGAGGATATTATCTCCGAGCAATCCCATACTCCGGGCCTGGCGCAGCGCTATAAGGGAGTGTTTTATCGCCAGGGGATATTCGGTGCGCACGTAGATAATTCCGTTGGTTGCGCCGATGGCAAAGCCAGCGATTATCATACCCTCAATGATTGCATGCGGATTGCCTTCGAGTAAACTTCGGTCCATATAGGCGCCCGGGTCTCCTTCATCCGCGTTGCAGACGACGAATTTCTTTCCGGAGCCGTTTCCGGCCTTCCTCGCCAGCTCCCACTTTCTACCAGTGGGGAAGCCCGCCCCACCTCGGCCTCGCAATCCCGACCTTTTCACTTCTTCAATAATCCATTCGGGATTTGGGCGGTCGAGTGTTCGGAGAAGAGCTTCGTATCCGCCGACTTTTATGTAGTCGACGATTCTGATTGGGTCAATTCGCTGGTTGGTGCCGAGGATAATCCGTTTTTGACCTTTGAAGAACGGAATCTCCTCCTGGCAATTGCATTTTCTAGTCGTGCCTGGCT
>CAYUIL010000095.1:0-1950 GCA_964444715.1 uncultured Pirellulales bacterium
TTCACGATATCGTGGTTTTCCTCGACATCGGTGCTTCATATTCACTTTTCCTTCAGTCGTAAGCTTGCTTATATATTCTCTCAATTTTCTTGATTTGTTCTTCCGGTCTGAATTGTTCAGAGAAGGTATACGCTGCCTCGACCAGCTGATTTCGCAGGCCTTCATCTTCAGCCAACGTCCGAATGCACAGGCAAAGTTCATCTGGATTATTCTCACGAGTAACCAACCCGGTTACCCGATTTTCGACCGATTCAGCCAATCCCTCTTTTCCTGAGGAAACAATAGGGATTTTCATCCTCATAAGTTCTATCGGCACAATCCCGAACGGTTCCTGCCGTGACGGAACAACACTGATATCAAAGGTTGCCATTATCTCAGGGACGTCGGCACGCATCCCAAGGAACCTTACCCGCTCGGCAATCCCCAACTGTCTTGTCAATGTCTCCAGAGATTTTCGCTGCGGCCCGTCGCCAGCCAGCACTAAAAGATATCGGGCCGACTGCTGCAAAAGCAAAGCAAATGCCCTGACAAGAATATCCACGCCCTTAACAGGATGCAGACGGCCGACGTACCCGACGACAAAATCCCCGTTAGAAATATTAAAATTCCTCCTGCTTTTCTCCCGTGAGAACTTATGGTAGTCGAAAACACCAAAATCAACAGGATTGTATATCACTTCTATGCAGTCTTTCTTTACTGCTGCTCTTTTAACAAGCTCACCTGTAGTGAATTGGGAGTTAGCAATGATAGCCGCTGCCCTGTGATGAAGTATTCTTAAAGCCCATCTGTATATCGAAAACACTCCTTCCCAATTGATTGGGCCATGTTCATGAACTATGACCGGTATATTGTAAAAACAGTTAATTAGCAAACAGATAATGATAGATTTTTTCAAGTGAGCATGAAGGATGCTGATTTTGTGCTCCTTGCACAACCGTGCCAAAGCAAAGACAGCACGAGGGTCGTATTTTCCATAATTTAGTGTAATAAGTTTGGCGTTTAGAGAAATTGATTCAGGTGCTGTTCTTAACTGGCATATTAAATATTCGAATTCGTTGCCCGCTGCATTCTCCACGATAGCCCTCATCGACGTTTGCCCTCCGCCAAAGGCCAAATGGTCTATAACGTGCAGAACTTTGAGAGCCATTCTTGTCCTCTTAACGGTCCCTGAGGTATTTATTCACACCTTTGCAATCTCAATGTAAGCCGACAGTATAATATACAGACAATAAAACGAAAGTCGTTTCTTAGTTTGGGTGAAATACTACAAATTCTCGGCATTGTATTTTTCGAGAAGATTACTATTACACGGGTACTTACGAAAAATATGCCGCAAAGCGAAACCTTCCAAATTCATAACCGCTTGTTATTATTTGACTTACAATGTGAAACAGTGTAAAAACATTTATATTAAGAGCAATCAGTGCTGAATTGCAACGATTTTTTCACTATAATACGTTACGAACAAAGTTACAGTTAGAAGGGAAGACTTAAAAGTGCTTCAAAACGTGTTTCGAAGGCGTGACGTCTAATTAGAGGTATTCAAATGAACGTTGCTTTTGTGTATCCGAAGATGGGCGGTATTTTCCCGCGTATGCCCGTTAACTTATCGATATATCCTCCCCTGGGGATTATGTATTTGGCAGCAGTTTGTAAAGAAAATGGCATAAATGTCAATATTATTGACCTGACGTTTGACAAGAACTGGACCGCTTACGAGAAACGAATAATCCGGCAACAGCCCGATATCGTTGGTTTTACCTCCTTGTCACCGATTTATGATGACGTGCTCAAGGCGGTGGCAATTACCAGGAAAATAGTTCCGAACGCAAAGATTATCATCGGCGGCCCTCACGCAACCGCACAACCGCTGGAGGTAATCAAAAATGATTTCGTGGACGTCGTGGTCGTGGGAGAGGCGGAAAAAACGATTGTGCCGTTATTGAACGC
>CAYUIL010000095.1:1960-8214 GCA_964444715.1 uncultured Pirellulales bacterium
TCAGGGCGAGCTAAAGAACGTAAAGGGCATAGTTTTCAAGCACAACGGCCAGGTCATACAAACCGAAAGAGAAGAGCCCGTAGATATAGACAGTGTTCCGTTTCCGGCAAGAGAAATGCTGCCGACGTTAAAAAAATATCTTCGTCAGATACCTCTTTTCCCAAACGTGCCGCCCGTTGGCGCCATTATCGCCAGCAGGGGTTGTCCTTTTAACTGCTCGTTTTGTCAGCCGATGCTGAGGGAGATATTCGGAAAGAAGATGCGTTTCAGAAGCCCTCAAAGCGTTCTGCAGGAGTTTGATGAGTTGGTTAAAAAGTACAAGGTCAAAACCGTGTTGTTTATCGATGATAATATGACGGTCAATAAAAAGTGGCTGTTCGAGATTATCGACGGCATTGAAAAGAGGAACTATAACCTGATAATCGGGGTGCAGGGCAAGGCGGACACGTTAACGCCGGAAATAGCGGAACGGCTGAAGAAGATAAATTGCCGAACTATGTCATTTGGAGTCGAATCCGGCAATCAGCATATCTTGGACGCCGTAATGGATAAACACCTTACCATAGCCCAGATAGAAAACGCCTTCAAGATTTGCGAGGAAAATAACATTCTGTCAACTGCGTCGCTGATGATAGGCACGCCGGGCGATAACAAGGAGACGATATTAGACACTGTGAAATTACTCGAAAGAATAAGGCCTAATTCCATAGACCTTCATTATACATCGCCGACGCCCGGCTCAAGAATGTACGAAATGGCAGAGGTTGATAAGTCCCATGAGGACCGCTGGCGTGCGGGGGCCATTAAGCTTGAAGGTGTAACTCCGGAGGAACTTAGCGACCTGTTCAACCTGATACAATTGCGATACAGGGAAGTGAAAAAACGTCCACCGCTTAATTTTATGTGGGACTATTTTTGTGGGACTATGAGATACGGTTATAACTTCCTGTCGTTGGCGGCCCAATATGCGTACTTTTGCCTGGATAACTCCGTTTTGGTCTATAAACTGCTGGGAAAATGGGTTTTCTCCCTTAAAGGCAAACATTGACTTTTTCTTCAGCGGTTCTTAAACATCCGGTAATTAAACAGCGAAAAAACGGCGTCGTTTATTTTAATGTCTTCAGGAACACAAACTCGTTGCAACCGGTGGGGACTGCCGGCTTCACGGATTTGATGCACGTGAATCCCAGCTTTTCCACATAATGTATGACTTCATCTTTGCCTGCGTATTCGTACGGATAGCCGCCGAGCCAGTCTATAACATCGTAATAAAAACTCATGCCCCTTTTCTGTTTTTTGAAGGGATTTTTGCGAGTGACAATAAGTTTGGCCGCCGCAATAACGATGAAGAAAATCCATATCATTAACCGTTGAATAATTGCGGGCACAATATTGTAGAGCCGCTTCACAGTTCTCCAGAATTTGCAGGACCAGTGCCTGTTATAAATGGCAATCACGAATAACGAATTAGGAGACACAAGTTGCGAGGCGACGTCGATTGACCTCCACATATTCCCTGTATGATGCAAAACGCCCCACGAGTATACAATATCAAATTGGCCGAGCTGTAAAATGTCGTCGTCGAAAACCGACTTATGAAAAAAGTCCATGGCACTTTGGCCGGCAAATCTTTCTTTGTTACTGATTGACGCTGCGATACTTTCCTTGGATATATCAATCCCAATTACTTTTCTGGCCCCCGCCAGCGAGGCCGCGATGGCAAATATCCCGCTGCCGCACCCAATATCCAAAAAACTGCTGCCTTTAATTTTCTCATGGCCTATTAGTATATCAAGCGAGTTAAAGGCATCTTCAAATTTGGCGCTGTCCAGCGAATTTTGGGAAAATCGCTGCCAGTTCGCCCCGAAATTAAAAGCAAGGGTTTTCTCTTTATCCATTCTTATCACACCAGTAGTTGAATATGAAAATCAACCAAAGTTCCCTTGCGTTGTCCTGCTGCCGGCTTATGTGTTCGTCGAACAGCCGTTGCGCATAGTCGTAATCCAGCGGGCCGGGCTTATAATAGCTGCGGTTGGTCAGGAATTCGCGGATTAAGGCGCTGTTTCTAATCCACGTGCTCACCGGCACAGTAAATCCCCTCTTTGCCCTGTGCGCTATCCGCCGAGGCAAATACCTGCTGGCTATTTTTTTCAAAAGCCACTTTGTCGTCAGGTTTCTGATTTTGTATTTTTCCGGAAGCGACAGGACCAGCGGAACCAGCCGATAGTCCAGATATGGCACCCTCGCCTCTAAGGAAACCAGCATTGAGGCAAGGTCAACTTTTTTGAGGATATCTTCCGCGAGGTAGTTGTGAATATCGTTTATCTGGACTGAGAGCAGACTGTCATCGCCGGTGCAATTGATGAGCCGGTCGCAGGGGATGAAACTGTCGCCTAACAGTTTTTCCCTGGTTACGTCGCCGAATGTCCCCATCCAGTTCAAATGCCGTCTGTTGCAATCCATATCGAAGTCGCGCACAAACCGCTTCATCCTGAAGCCGAGGGTGACTTTCTTGTCCGAAGGCGGAATGACACTAACAAGATACCGCGACAGTTTCGCGATGGGGCCGGGTATACACCGCGCAAGCTTATATGCCATGTAGGTGTCATAGCCGCCGAACACCTCGTCGCCGCCGTCGCCCGACAGCGACACAGTAACTTTCTGCCGGGTAATCTTCGACAGCAAATACGTCGGGAAAACGGAGGAGTCCCCAAATGGCTCATCCATCTCGCCGATTACCTGCTTGATGATGTCCTCGCTGACGTCCATATATTCGTAGTGATGTGCGGTCCTGATATGCTCGGCGACGTCCTTGGAAAACTCCAGCTCGTTGTAAGACCGGTCTTTAAAACCAATTGAGAAAGTATCGAAGTCCTTTTTGTTTTTGCTGATAATGGCGGATATGAGCGACGAATCGACCCCGCCCGAAAGAAAACTTCCGACGGGCACGTCGGCGATAAGCCGTTTGAGCACCGCGTCCTTGATAATCTCCTCCACCATTCCCAGCCGCTCGTCTATAGGGACGCTGTGCCGTCTGACTATCTCATTTTCCAAATCGTAGTGCTTTGAAACGACCAGTTTTTTTGTATTGAGGTCGAACAAAAGATTTTCAGAGGGCTTAAGCTTTCGGCAGTTTTTGTAAATCGTAAAATCCCCGCCGATATATTTTTGGTAGAAGAAGAAATTCAGTCCTGCCGGGTCCGTCTCAAGGGGGATGCCGTGTTTTCTGATTGCCTTTAGTTCTGATGCGAAGATAAAACGCTGGCCGTCAAAATAATAGTAAATGGGTTTTATGCCGAACCTGTCGCGCGACAGAAAAAGCGTTTGTTTGCCCCTGTCGTAAATGCACAAGGCCCACATACCGTTGAATTTTTCGACACATTTGCTGCCCCAGCGATGATAAGCGGCCAGGATGACTTCGGTGTCCGTGCCGGAGGTGAACTTGTAGCCGAGTGATTGAAGCTCGTCCCTGATTTCCTGGAAGTTGTAAATTTCGCCGTTATAGACAATTGTAAGATTTTCAAAGGACATCGGCTGGTGGCCCTTCTGCGACAGGTCCAGAATCGCCAAGCGTGTGTGTCCCAGCGAAACCTTGTCGTCGAGATAAACTCCGCGGTCATCCGGTCCGCGGTGCCGCAGCGTCTCGGCCATCGCGTTGATGGCTGAGGAATCTTTCCAGTTAAACCCGGCTATCCCGCACACTACTTACCACTCCTGCCGACCATTTCAGCATAAATCTGCGTCAGTGTTTTGCTCTCAAAACCCGCTTTCATCGTATATCGCAAAATCGACGTCAGCCGACTCAGATACATCTTTTGGCCGAGCTTTGTTCTTACAAAGGGCGTTTTGCCGGGTATGACCTCCATAGAATGAAACATCAAGTTCAGCACCGGTTCGGGATACTTTCCGGCAAATTCGGCAACGAGCATCTTCATTTCAAAGGCCGTCATAAGCGTCGGCCGCAGCCACCGGTAATAAGTCCATCTGTCGGGCAGGAACAAAAATCTCTTTCCCGAAATCGTTATCGGCACCTCAAGGATGCCCGATTGACCTGCTGAGTAATAGTCGTCCGCGGAAATAAAATACGGCTGTTTCGGCGCCCGCGAATGGTCCGGCCCACCCTGACTTTGCCAGCTTATCCCCGGCGTCACCGAGCTATCAACCTTGTAGCCCAGCTTCGCCAGCGCCTTGATGGTGTCTATGTCGGCCCCGTATCTTGCCGCCCTGTAGGAAACCGGCCTGATACCGAGCTTATTTTCAATCAGCCCGGTCAGGTTCCTTATCTTCGCCGATTCGACCTGTGTATCGTATGCGCAGCACGGAAACTCGTCGCTGGTGGTGCCGGCGCTGTCTTCGTGTTTCTTTTGCGGCCCAACGTATTCGCTGTGGAGGTGCGTCCCAATTTCCGCTCCGCGTCCAATTTCGTCGGCGAGCACCCGGCAGCACCGGTCGTTTTCCACAACCTCAGGCGACACAAAATAGACGGGCCTGATGCCGAACTTGTTCCAGATTGGCCGAAGGATGCAGGGGATGCCGAACGTTACGGATTCAAAAGTCAGCGGGTGCGACCGCCTCCAGTGGATGTCGCAGTCCGGCTCAGTATCTATCGTTATGCAAATAGTCCCTGTCATTCTACTTTCGAGACCTATGTTTTTTTGCTGAGGATACGCTGATAAAGCTTTATGTATTCTTCCGCTACATTTTCCCAGCCGAATTTCTCCGCCTGACGTCTGGCCGCTGCACACATTGCGTTATACCGCTGTTTGTTTTCAGCCAGGTCGTTTATGGCCTCGGCGAGCGCCACGGCGCCTGTGTCTTCAACAACAATGCCGTTGTCGGTTATCAACTCATCCACACCTTCGCACCGAGTCGTTATAATAGGCAGCCCCGCGGCAAGCGCCTCCAGCATAGCATTGCTCATCCCTTCCTGCATACTGGCGCTGACAAATATGTTGTTTTGCCGGTAAACGTCGGGCATCTTCTCGGATTCGATTCGGCCCGTCAGGTTGATAATGTCCGTCAGCTTCTTTTGCTCGACCAGATTTTTTAATTGCTCCAGCAATCCTCCGCCGCCTGCTATTGTCAAACGTGTGCGTTTGTTCTTTTTGCTTAGTATCTCAACGGCCTTGATGAGCATCTCGACCCTCTTTGTTACCGACAGCCGGCCTACGGTCAGGAGTTTCAATTCGCCGGACATATTTTGGGCTGCCGCCGGATAAAACCGATTCAAGTCAACGCCGTTTGGGATAACGTCGATATCGACCGACGGCAAAAACTTCAGCGCCCTGTTTTTCAATCCCTCACTGCACGCTACCAGTCCCGCCGCGCTTGCCCAAATCCGCTTCAACAGAGGGCCCAACAGCTTGTATTCGAGCTGCAGCCGGGCGTGTTCGCCAGGAACGTCAGAGCCGCGAAGGGAAATGATATACGGCAGTTGCCCGGCTGTCCTGTAGCACAGCCAACCCGTCGGCAACCCAAAAAATGCGTGAACGAGGTCATATCGGTTTTGCTCCAATAGCCGACGGTATGGCCGCCGGGCCTTTGCAACCCATTCCACAACCTCAATCTTGCGCCAGTAATGCAGGTTCTTTTTATGCACTCCAACGGTGTGAATGGTGACATTATCCGACAGCTTTTGAACTGCAAAACCGGGCGTCGGCGCAGAGGCGAGCACGTCCACCGACAGGTCATTTCGCCCGGCATACTGCCTGAGTATGGCCAGGTGGGCCTGCCCCGCTCCGCCGCCTATCGGCGGAAACTCATAATTCAGCATCAGAACCTTCATCTTGTCGCCGATTTGCCGTTATCGGTTTTTTCGAGAACTACCGTCATAAACATACCCAGCCAGTCGTCAGCTGGCGAGAGCAAATATTCTACAGCCCTGACTATCGGATATGCAAATCCGGGGACTAATTGCCGCAACGTAAAACCCCCGCTGAGCAAATAGCACAGCGGGGTATGATTACGCAGCGAGACAATCTTCAATCGCGGATACTCCCGTTCAAAAACTTTCCTGTCGCGGACAAAAATCATCCAGGGCATCGCGCCGTTGGCCCCAGAAAGCGGGCCTGCCTTGTCGAACCCCCAGTTGCCCTGCGCGTCAAAGTGTTCATGATGGAAATTCTTATAAATGAACGCCGCCCAGGGCGTATTGGCCGGCTCAATCATAACTATTCTGCCGCCCGGTCTCAGGCATCTGACCGCCTCGCTCAAAAACCGACGCGGCTCAGCAATATGGTGCAGAACGTCGAACA
>CAYUIL010000096.1:0-4806 GCA_964444715.1 uncultured Pirellulales bacterium
ATGCTGCGACGAGTTGCCACCCGGTTCTGAATTTATGGGCCACTTGTTTATTCGCCACAACCGCTCAAGCCGGCCCTCTGCTGGAGCCAGTTACCTGCAAGCTCCGCAAAATCATAAAAATCGACCGTGTAGTCAGCGTTAATATCGCCCGGTAAGTTCCCTCTTTTGTGTCCGCGGTCGGCTAATACCAAGCCGTTTCCATCATAATTGGTCACCCAGAGCCGGTATCCGCCTGTATATGGTTTAGAAGAGCATTCCTGGTCGAAAATCGCTATCACGTCGATTTGGCCCGTGGGACAGGTATATCTTGTAAAGCCGTCACCAATACCGAGCTTCACAGGGAATGTTCGGCCAGTGTTATCCCTGATTGTGGCGGTCTCGTCAGGCCCCCAGTAGTTAGGGTCAACGATATTGACATCGTCAACCCGCACTAATCGTGCCTGGTAATACTCACAGCCGGTCAGCCGGGTCTGGTCAAAAATGTACTGGTCGTTAACGTCTTTCACCATATCAAGGGTAATAAGCTCAGGTTGGGGCAGCCCGACCGCAGGTTTAAGTAGTTCCACTTCAAAATCGAACATTGGCTCGACCTGGTGTTGCTCATTGACGTTCGTCTTGCCATTGTAGAACTTGTACCAGCCGGTCACTTTTACCCTGTCCCCGGCGGCAAACGTATAATCCGTATTCGGGTCATGATTGATACGGCACAACTCCGAGAGCAGTTGTTCATCAGTATAGTTTCCCGAGCCGCCCACTCTGGCGTAGTACTGGCCAAAATATATGGCGGTGCCGGCGTGGTCATCCCATTCGCCTTGAATGTAAATTTGCCACTGGCCGCCCAAATAAGCAGGAGCTCCGGGAGTGGGGTCGAGCATCTCTTCAGGGTTATTAAGGGCAATCCCGGTTATGATGACCTTATCCGTGTCGTCGTATGTTCCTTCGCCGTCCGAATCAACCGCCTGAAACTCCCAATGGGTAACTTCAGCGACTGTTGGCTCATCACCCTTTGCGCAGGCAACAAATGTCAAAACCAGCGTTGCCGTCAAAACAATAATTCTGTTCATAATTTGTTCCTCCTAAAAACCATAATGTTATACAAGTTCGGTCAACGCCGCCTTTTAATCTGCGCATAAGATTATTAAATTCGTGCTATCAAGTCAACAGTGAAATCCCGAAAAATTGCAGAAGAATTTACGGCTGGTGTCTATACCTCCCTGGACAAGTAATCGAACTCGGTCTGGAACCGCAGCTTGTGCTTGACTTCCTCCTGGGCAATTGCAAGCAACACCTCTTTGGAATTCACGTCGCTTACCCTCCCCGCCAGGTCCACATAAAGCCGGAACGACGCCTCCTCCTTCTGCATCCCCATTAGCAGTATATCTTTGTAATCGATATCAAACTCGAGCGGCGTATAATCGGGCAGGCCTTCCTGCAACCCGAGCGGCGCGTCGCTGGTATTGACGACCCTGCCCGCCTTCATAATCTCCAGTTCGAGTTTGGCTTTGTGTTCGAGTTCCTCAGATGCTAGAACCTCGAATACCTCTCGAATATGGGGATCTTGCACTCGTGCCGCAAGCGCCAGGTAAAACCTGTTGGCATCCACCTCGCGGGCAACAGCCAACTCGAGAATTTCGTCATCCTCAATGAATTCATCCATAGATGGTCGCTCTGCCTTTAAGTCGCGCAACAGGATACCCGGGCGGTGCGGAACCGTCAAAACAAAAGCAGATTTGCAAAAAAGATAATCACGGGGACACACAAACAGGTAAATCACGCCATTTTTGACCCGCCTGTGTGCCAGCCGATGACACGGGCAATTCGCCTATCTTCGTATGAACATATTGCCCGGCAACTGCTTTACCAGCCCTTTTAGTCGAAGCGAGACAATCGCCGCATTGACGGAGCCCGCCGGCAGCTCCAGCTCTGTGATGACCTGCTCTATATGGACAGGGTCGCTATGCAAACAATCATACACCGACCTTTCAGCGGTGTTGAGGTTTAATCGGCCGACGTCAAACAAGGGCATCTCAACTTTGGCTGTAATCGAGGCAGCCGTCGAGTTTGCGTGCTCGCTGAGGCGGGAGCCGATGTGACCCAGCGATTCCATTACGTCCTCAACGGAATCGACGAGTTTTGCCCCTTCCTTTATCAGCCGATTCGCTCCCTTGCTGAGCGGCGAGTCGATTTTGCCGGGTACAGCCATAACCTCACGATTATAGTCGAGCGCGGCTTTGGCGGTGATAAGCGCGCCTGAGTTGCTGCCCGCCTCAATAACAATTGTCCCCAGCGACAATCCGGCGATTATTCTGTTACGAGGCGGGAAATTTTCCGCCAGCGGCTCGTAACGAAGAGGGAACTCGCTGATGCAGGCGCCGGATTCGGCTATTGCTTCAAATAGTTTCCTGTTTTCCGGCGGAAAGACATTGGCCAAGCCGCAGCCCTGAACCGCAATGGTGCGCCCGCCTGCCGCAAGAGCGCCCTGGTGCGCAGCGGTATCGATGCCATAAGCCATCCCGGAGCATATCGTAAAGCCCGCGGCGGCCAATATGTGCGCAAATCGAGATGATTGTTCGCTGCCGTATAAGCTGCACCGACGCGAGCCGACAATTGCTACGCAAAGGTTGTCCGCCTCCGTAACAGTCCCCTTGACATACAGCACCGGCGGCGGGTCGTAAATCTGTTTTAACAGGGCCGGATAACGCTCATCCTGCAGGTGAACAATCCAGACGCCGAGTTTGGCAGCCAGCTCAAGCTCAGCGACAACATCCACCCTGTCACGACTCGCAGCTATCCGTTCAGCGGTGCGAGGACCTATGCCATCAACCTTTGTCAATTCGCCGACCGACGCGCCGAGGGCAAGCTGGGGCGCACCGAAGCGGCTCAACAATTTGCTGAAGGTGACGGGGCCGACGCCGTCTGCACCTGTCAGTTTCAACCACTTCTCAATGTCGGGTGAGTTTGGGGGCGGATTCAACATCCTATGGCTCATTAACAACAGACACAGTAACTTGCCGAGCAGTATATTCGCCCGCCTCGGCAGGTCAAGTCAAATGACCTGCAACAGTTGAGAAGCCCGACCCCGGCACGCCAGAGTATCCCGCGTCACAGCCAACACCCGTCCCGCAAAGGCAATTTTTCTTGCAGGATAATCATCCGGAGTGTAGATTTAAGGGGCGTCGGTAGTCAGCGTTGCCATTACGAGATACGAGCGACCCCTGCAAACGACATACAGGGGCAGGCGAGTCACGAGCGACGAATAAAGGGTCGGTGCCCGAGTGGTCAAAGGGGATGGGCTGTAAACCCATTGGCGTAAGCCTACGTTGGTTCGACTCCAACCCGGCCCAGTGGATAATCTTCCACAACCACCCTATTGGCCGGCCTAATCGCAAATTAAGGGCTTAAAGCTATTGACTTAACATCCCGATTCAGGTAAACTGATACTATAAAACAAGGCCACACCTCAGAGTGGTTGGCTTTTGCTCATTCTTTGCCCCACGTTGTTTCCGCTGCATCGTGGAGGAGGGGCAGGAATTGCCGATAGCGAGCTGGCCAGATAAAAGGAGATATGGCAATGTCATTTCTTAAAACGAAGGAGGGGGCAAGGATTTGTCCCAAAACAGGTAAAGTCATCCGGTCGGGTCGCGAACACAGGTGGGTTTGGTGGTTGTTCCCATTTGCGGGTTTGGCGGCCCTTATATGGTTTTTGGTGCGGGTGATACCGAAACCCTCGCGGGCGACCTATCCCTGCCAGCGAGTGGCGTTCCCGCTTGCATCAGGTTTTATCGTCTGGCTCCTCGGTCTGGCTGGCTCAGCTGTCGCCTACCACAAGGCAAAATATGCCTTTAAGCACGCACGTTACGTCGTGGCGGCAATCTGCATAGTCGCCAGCGTCGCGTTTATATGGGCGGCTATGAGCAGCACCGACCAGAAAATTATATACGGCCACGAGCCACCCGCCGCCAATAGTCCGCTCGGCGAGGGTAAGGGCGTCTACCCGGGCCGAGTTGCCTGGATTCACGACCCCAATGCCACCGACTGGGCCGGGCCCTACTCAGGACAACTCTGGTATTCAAATACCTGCACTGACCAAGAGGTCGTCAACGAAATGCTTTCAAAGGCCCTTCGGGCGCTCACAGGCACAAACTCTGATTCCAATGCCTGGGATGCGATATTCAGAAACTTCAACCAGCAAATGGGCAATGGAGACGTCGGCTATCAGCCGGGGGAGAAAATCGGGATAAAAATAAATATGACGTTGATGTGCGACAACGACCCGAATATGGATAAGGTTACACCGGACTGGTGGTCCGGCCCGCCATTCATAGATTTGATAGACAATTCGCCGCAGTTAGCTATCGCGCTATTAGACCAGTTGGTAAACGTGGTGGGAGTAAATCAAAGCGACATCTCGATAGGTGACCCGGGCAGAATGTTGGCGAGTTACTGGTATAACATGGTGCATTCGGAATTTCCGGACGTTGTCTATATAGCCAGCGTTGGCGGCATGGGGCGAACGCTGGCGACATATTCAACGGTAAAGTTCTACTGGAGCACACCTGATGCGAACGGCAAGATTCAGGATTACATACCGACACCATTTGCCAATGCGGCTTACTTTATCAATTTCTCCATACTGAAGAGCCACGACGATGGCGGTATTACCGTGGGTGGGAAGAACAACTATGGTTCGCTCAGGAGAAACCCGAATACCGCCGGATACTATGATATGCACCTGACCCGTGCGACGGAACGACCCGGGATGGGGCACTACCGGGCAATAGTCGATTTGATGGGGCATCCCAACCT
>CAYUIL010000096.1:4816-6566 GCA_964444715.1 uncultured Pirellulales bacterium
GGGCGGCAAGACCCTGATTTCACTAATCGACGGCCTGTTTGCAGGGGAGGGCTGGGCTTCGGTTCCTGTGAAGTGGCAGATGACCCCTTTCAGTAATGATTGGCCCTCCAGCATAATCGTCTCGCAGGACCCGGTCGCAGCCGACTCAGTGGCAAATGACTTCCTTTACACCGAGTGGAGCGATTTTCCACATAAGAGCGGCACAGACGACTATCTGCACGAGGCAGCACTTATACCCGATCCCTGCTCCGGGACAAATTACGACCCTAACCACGACGGGGGCCTCACCGAAAGCTTGGGCGTGCACGAGCACTGGAACGACGCGAACAACAAACAATACAGCCGAAACCTCGACCTTCTCTATGGAACCGGCATCGAACTGGTAACCCAACCGGGCATTATTGGAGACTTCGATGACAACGGGATTGTAAACTTTGTGGACTTTGCCGTTCTCGCCGCCGCCTGGGGAAGCCAGCCTGGTGACGGCAACTGGAACGCCTCCTGCGATTTATATGTCGTTATACCGTCAGACAATGTAATCGACGAATTCGACCTCGCTGTATTCTGCAATAACTGGCTGTATTAACAGCGACTTATAATTACCTGTAAAAGGGGGTGTGGTGGCAACGCCGTTTCTGAAAAGCGGACACAAGCCGATAACCTGTCCTAGGACAGGTAAAATCGTCGGCTCGGCTCGTAAACATCAGTGGTTTTGGTGGTTATTCCCATTCACGGGTCTGGCTGCGCTTATCTGGTTTTTGGTGCGAGTGATACCAAAACCGTCGCGGGCAACATATCCCTGCCAGCGGGTGGCGTTCCCATTAGCGTCGAGTTTTATAGTTTGGCTTACGGGCGCCCTCGGCTCAATAGCCGCTTTCCGCAAGGCACAGAAGTACCTTAAAAAGACGAGTTACGCCCTGGCTGCCGTATGCATTGTTGCAAGCGTGGCCTTCATCTGGCTGGCAACGGCGGCGGATATCAACAATCAACCCATAGCCAGGGCCGACACGCAGCCGCCTAATGAACCGATAGGCGTCGCCAAGGGTATTTACCCCGGACGGGTCGTCTGGATTCACGACCCCAATGCCACAAACTGGCTGGGGCCGATGACGGGTGACGGGTATTGGTGGCAAAGCGAGCATACGGACCAGAACGAAGTCAATGAGATGATGCTGGAGGCCGTCACCACGCTGGCGGGCGAGCCGAATATTACCACGGCCTGGGACTCTATTTTCCGCTATTTCAACCAGCAGCAAGGCAAAGGCGATGTCGGATACCAGCCCGGCGAAAAAATAATGATAAAGGTGAATTTTGTGTATATGATTGCCGTGTGGGGCAACACGAAGTATTATCTTATCAACCACGAGAGCGACCCAAACTACCCAAATCATCCTTTATGCTCGCCTCAGATTATTCGTTCGCTGCTGGACCAGTTGGTTAGTACGGTCGGGGTGGCACAATCCGACATTACGATAGGCGACCCGATTTGCCTGTGGTGCAACGAGTTTTACGATATGATTCACCCGATTTTTCCAGATGTATGTTATCTGGATTATTCTGGTTTATATGGCCGGACTAAGGCCGAGAAGGACCTGAACGTTCCATTTTACTGGAGCACCTCTGAAGCCGATGGAAAGAACCAGGATTACGTGATGAAATCCTACGTCGATGCCAATTATCTTATCAACCTGGCCAATCTGAAGGGCCATTACAACCAGGCAGGAATCACCGCTTGTGGAAAAAACCACTA
>CAYUIL010000096.1:6576-7995 GCA_964444715.1 uncultured Pirellulales bacterium
TCTTCGTTGCCCTGATAGCTCTATTGCCACGGGATATTATAGTATGCATTCGGATAGTCCTTATAATGTGCCCGCAACCGGCAGCTACAGAAACTTTGTTGACCTGATGGGGCATAGCCAGGTAGGCGGCAAAACGCTCCTTTGCCTGCTTGATTGCCTGTATAGCGGCAAGCACGCCCTATATGACGACTCTCCCCTCTATCAACTGCCGCGGAAATGGCAGAGTCCACCTTTTAATAATGACTGGCCTTCAAGTATTTTTGCGTCCCTGGACCCGGTGGCGATTGACTCGGTAGGTTTTGATTTTCTCCTCAGGGAATGGCCCGACGCCGGTGGGCCTGCTCACGCCGGAGCCGATGATTACCTCCACGAGGCGGCAGAGGCGAATGACCCTCCATCAGGGACGTTTTATGACCCCGAACGCGACGGGAATGTTATGGAAAGTCTCGGCGTCCACGAGCACTGGAATAATGCGACTGACAAACAATACAGCCGAAATCTTGACCCCGTCAACGGCACAGGCATCGAACTGGTAACCCGGCTGGGTGTTGATGTAGATTTTGACGACGATGGGATTGTGAACTTCGAGGATTTTGCCATTTTCGCTGCCGCCTGGGCAAGCCATACCGGCGATGCAAACTGGAACGCTGCGTGTGATATCTCGTCGCCAGAAAACGGCATAATCGACGAATTTGACCTCGCTGTCCTCTGCGACAACTGGCTCAATTAAGCAATCTCATAACAGAGGCCAGCCCTGAAACAAACCGGCCGACGACAGAGTCGTCAGCCAATCCACTTTTGTGCGCTTGCATTGTCTCAATGCAACCAATAAACTAACTGGGTGCACCGGAGAGGTGACCGAGTGGCTGAAGGTAACGGTTTGCTAAACCGTCGTACGGGTAAAACCGTACCCCGGGTTCGAATCCCGGCCTCTCCGTTGTGAAGCTTCTTTGAAGTAGCGGGATGAGAACACGCGCGATGCGAAGCACCGATACGGGGATTTTACACCGGCCTTATCGGGGGAGGCGAAGCGAATCCCGCACCCTACGTTCTAAGCTTTGTATTTTTATCTCCATGCCCATGCCCCTCTATATGCGTCGCATGACAAGCAATTTGAACTACTTAACAAAATTTGGTATAATATCCGGCAAGAATCGGGCTGTTGTTTATAACACTTGACCAGGGCAACCTAAATGAAAAAGAAGCTCATATTGCCGATTGTGCTTGTTATCGCCATATTAACAGGTCTGCGGCTTTACAAAGGAATTGTCGGCTCAGGTAATAAAAAAGGGCCGGGACTTTCGGGCGGTCCCGTGGCCGTTGAAACCAAACCAATCCAAAAGGGCGCAATCCGTGATATCGCGGTCTTTACCGGCTCACTTGAGCCACGGGCACAATTCATCGTAGCTCCGAAGGTCG
>CAYUIL010000097.1:0-7968 GCA_964444715.1 uncultured Pirellulales bacterium
ACGTCTGGAGTTTGCACCTCAAAGAGACGGACAGTCTGGTCCTCTCTGGAGCCCAGATACCAACCGTCTTGCTCCTTTGTGAGGTCTTGATCGATAGTCTGGTCAGAAGTCGTGAAGGACTTCAGTTGTATAGGAGGGCCCGCTGGCTTCGGCGGTTTGAACAAGGACTTCAGGAATTCAAACATAACTCACTTTCCTTTCTTAGTGCGTGACACAACCAACTTCTGTTTATATGGTTTCCCGATAACACATATTTCCTTCTTATTGACAGCGCCGCCGTGATGGTTGTTTTTTTGGTCAAAGGTGCGTAATCTTGCCGCTCCGCGGGTCCCGTCTTCGTTCTAACTTCGCCGTGGCAAGTATTATGCTCTTGATTGTCGTCAAAGGCAAGGGGAAAAAGTTCGTGGTTCGTGGTTGGTGGATATATAGCGGATAATTTTTTTAAGCCCTAAATTTCACGGGGCTCGTATATATCAATGGAGGACGAGTGATGACTCGTTCGGGCTGTCAGTTTTGGGTGTGGGCTGACAGCCCTCTCCTTTTTTTGCTTTAAGAGTTTTAATTTCCAACGACCTCTCCCTCAACCGCCCATAAGTGTCAAGGCCGTAAAATTGTTCATCCCGCCCGGCGCTATGCGGCGAGGCGGGGAAAGGTTAAGCGTTCCTCGCGTGGGCAACCCCCCAATAAATCCCGATACAAAGACATCGGGACAAGTTGGGGGGCTAAATTTCTGGATTCCCGCTCCGCCACAGGCGGATAAATTTCGCGGGAATGACCCCTGTGAGATAGATAAAGTCATCTCACGGGGTAAAAGCGGACCTCGCGTGGGCAACCTTAGGTAACCCTCCTTCGCCCAGAGCGCTTCGGAGGGCAAGAACCTGGGGCCAAATCAACGGCCTGTAATAACCTGCCTGGCAGGCGTATTTCCTGATTTTTAAGGTGTTAGGCAGGGCAATTTCTCTTGACAATGCGGGGTGAATCAGTTATTATTAATTTATCATCTGGGGAGACAAGGATGAGGGAGCTTCGTATGTTATTTGGCAGGGAGCAAAAGGTGTTTGTTCTGCGCGCCGCCTGCGTAGGGGGACTTATCGTTTTATTGGCCGGCGGGGGCGCCCGGGGTGTGCTGGTAGCAGTTGGGATTACCGGCGAGGTGACATACGTAGTCGACAGGGCAAACGTGCTGGGTGGTCAAATCAATACCGGCGACATATTCACCGGCTGGTACAGGTATGATTCGAGTACGTCCGACAGCGACCCTGGTTCTACTGTTGTGGGCTGCTACGAATATCACAACTCACCTTTCGGTATATTTTTGAGTATCGGCGGATTCACCTTTGCGAGCAACCCACAGGACATGGATTTTGTTATTGTGCTGTGCAATGATGACGACTCAAAGGACCGCTACCTGCTCAGCAGCACCGGCAACCTGCCGCTGGACGGCGTTGAGGTCAGCCAGATATTGTGGCAGCTTATAGATGACGACGCCAGTGTTTTGACAAGTGATGCTCTGATTGCGCCGGTCCCCATATCGGGAGATTGGGACAAAAATAATTTTCGCATAGACTGCAGCGGCGGAGCGACGCGCATCGGAGCTAAAATAACCGACGCACAGTTTGTTCCTGAGCCAACGGCGGTGTTGCTGTGGGGACTTGGTGCAGTCGTGCTTTGTCGGCGAAGGGCAGGACATCGCTGAACTGAAGGGGAGTTATCCGGCCGGTGTTGGAACAGTCTGTCCGGCTACGACTCGACCTTCGCCGAGACGAGCGGCGCAACAGGCAGATATACCGCGAAGGTGCTGCCTTTATCGATATCGCTTTCCACTTCGATACGGCCATCGTGTCTGATGACGATTTCCTTGACGATGGCAAGCCCCAGTCCTGTGCCCTGGATTTGCGTGCCGGGGCGGTGGACGCGGTAGAACCGGCCGAAGATTTTAGGGAGGTCTTCTTTGGGTATGCCCATGCCGTTGTCGGTGATTTTGATGAGCAGCTCGTTGTTGTTCAGATGCGATGATACCGTAACCCGGCCGCTTTCAGGCGTGAACTTGATTGCGTTATTGACGAGGTTTGAAACCATTGAGAGGATTTTGTTTTCGTCGCCCAATAGTTCCGGCAGGTGCCCCGCTATGTCGGTTTCCAGCCGGATGTTTTTCTTGCCGGCCAGGTACTCGAGGTCGGCAACCGCCCGGTTGACAACGGAGGTCACATTGACGCGGGTGCGGACGATTTCGATTGTCCCTGATTCTATCCGCGAAATCTCCAGGATGCCGTTTATGAGGTTGGTGAGCCGGTCGGATTCCTCGTTGATGACTTGAAGAAACTCCCGCTTGGTTTCCTCTGCCATATTGCGGTCGTGCAGCATCGTTTCAGCGTAGGCCTTTATCGAGGTAAGCGGCGTGCGGAGCTCGTGCGAAACCGAGGAGATAAAGTCCGACTTCATGCGGTTGATTTCCCGCTGCTGGGAGACGTCGCGGAACACCATAACGATGCCGGCCATAGTGCCGTCATTTCTGCGGATAGGTGCAGCCGTAGCAGAGACGGGACATTCCCGCCCGAGGCGGGCGACCAGCACGTCGTGGTCTGTGCCGGATTCGATTTCGCGCGACTCGAGCACCCTGTCAATTGGACTGTTGGCGGGCTGCCTGGTCTGTTCGTTGATAATTCTGATTATCTCATCGACCGGTTTGCCCTGCGCCTCTTCAAATCTCCACCTCGTGAGCTGCTCGGCGGCCTTGTTCAACAGCGTTATGTGGTTCTCGGCGTCCACCGCGACCACGGCGTCACCCATACTCGACAGCGTTACCGCCAGCAGTTCTTTCTCTTCTGCAAGCTGTTCGGTTCGCTCCTTTACCAGCTCAACAAGTTTTTCGTGGTATTTTTTAAGCTCATCCTCGGCCTTTTTGTGGCGGATAGCGTTTTTGATGACTTCAGGGAGGACCTTGAGGTAGTTTCTCGCCGGGTCTTTGATGAGGTAGTCGGAAGCGCCCGACTTCATCGCCTTTACTGCAAGTTCCTCGCTGCCTGTTCCTGTTGCGAAAACCGCCGGTGTGTTGACAATCGACTCGAGTATGTCAAATGCGGTGCCGTCGCCGAGCAGATAGTCCACAAATACCAGGTCGAACTTTTCGCCTCCGAGGATTTGCCTGGCCTGCGCGACGGAGCCGGCGATTGTGTAATCGTAGAGCAGGTTTTCCTCCTTGACCATACGCTTAAACGCCATCTGGTCAAGCCGGTCGTCTTCAACCATCAGGATTCTGTATCTTTTGTCTTCCACGATTTATGCGCCGCTGAATGGCAACTCGCTTAGTGTCCAGTACAGGTTGACCGTCCTCATTGCCTCGACGAACTTTTTATAGTCGGTGGGCTTTGTGATATAGCCGGCCACGCTGAACTGGAAAGTTTCCACTTTGTCCTGCTCATCTTTGGAGGTAGTCAGCACAATGACGGGGATTTGTCTAAATTCAGCATTGGTTTTGGCTATTTTAAGGAACTCAAGACCGTTCATCTTGGGCATATTCAAATCAAGTAATATGACGCACGGCTTGAGGGTATCTTTGTCGCGCAGGTAGTTAAGGGCTTCCTCGCCGTTGATTCGGTGAACCAACTGGTTCGTGACCTTGAGGTCTTTCAAAGCACGCTTGACGGTCATTGCGTCAACATTGTCATCTTCGACAAGCAGAATTGGTCTGGAAGTTCGCATTTGTGGTCTCCTGTTCACTATTTGGCATTTCGCTGAGTGTCCAGTACACGTCGATGATTCTCATTGCCTCTACGAATTTTTTATAATCGACGGGTTTAATGATAAAGCCGGCCACACTGAGTTGAAAGGTCTGGAAGCGGTCCTGGTCGTCCCTTGATGTGGTCAGCACTATCGCAGGAATACTTCTGAGCTTTTCGTCTGCTTTTGCGACCCTGAGGAACTCAATGCCGTTCATCTTGGGCATATTCAGGTCAAGCAGGATGACGCAGGGCTTTATGTTGTTGTCGTTTCTGAGGTACACAAGGGCCTCTTCGCCGTTGCCGGCGCGCACCAGAGGGTTTGAGACCTTGAGGTCTTTCAAGGCCCGCTTGACGGTCATCGCATCGACCGTATCATCCTCAAGCAGCAGAATTGGTTTAGAGTCTCGCATTTTCGGACACCCTTTCTTTTTCTATACATCCATTCCATACCCAGTATTGGATTACGATGTCCATAGCCCGCAGGAAGGCATCGTAATCCACCGCTTTTATCACGTACCCTGCCACGCCCAGGTCGAAGGTGTCGACTTTGTCCTGCTCATATTTTGAGACGGTCAGGACGACGACGGGTATGTGCTGCAGTTGGGTGTCTGCCTTGATAACCTGTAGCAGTTCGACACCGCTTATTTTCGGCATATTAAGGTCCAGAAGAATCAGCGCCGGCTTCTGATTGTTTTGCCCTCTGAGGTATTCAATTGCCTCTTCGCCGTCTGTTTTGTGAACGACAGGGTTTCTAACCATGAGGTCCTGCAGGGCTTGTTTCACCGTGGATGCGTCCACGAAATCATCTTCAACAAGCAGTATTGGTTTTAGCGCTCGCATTTTTTCATCTCCGTGGTTTTAGGTAGTGTGAAAAAGAATGTGCTGCCCTCGCCGATTTTTGACGTTGCCCAGGCCTTGCCGCCGTATAATTCGACAATCTTTTTGACGATGGTCAGCCCGATGCCTGTGCTTTCTGTTTTGTCGCGGGAGGACAGCGTTTGGAATATCTCGAATATCTTTTCAAGGTATGGCTCTTTGATTCCACACCCGTTGTCGGCGACGCTGAATTTCCAAAAGCCGGATTCTTCGGTACAGCCGATTCTGATTTGGGCTTTTGGCTTATCCATATATTTCACGGCGTTGCTTAAAAGGTTCTGAAAGACCTGTTTGAGCCGCAGTCGTTCGTACCGCATGGTGGGTAAGGTCTGCTCGACGGTGATTTCAAAATTCTCCGGGATGGCGATTTCCCCGATTATTTCCGCCACAAGGGTGTTGACGTCCACATCCTGCCGTTCTGCGACGACGTGTCCGATTTCGGAGTATCTCAATATGCCGTCGATGAACTCGCTCATTCGCCTGACCCTGACGATGAGCAGCCGGAGCTGGTTTTTGCCTTCGTCATCGAGTGCGTCAGCATATTTCCGAATTAAACGGTCGGCTATGGAACCGATGCCTCGCAGAGGCGATTTCAGGTCATGGGCTATAACGTGGGCAAAGCTGCGCAGCTCCTGGTTGGACTTTTTAAGCTCCTGGACGGTTTTGTGAAGGTCCTGATTGAGCTTTGCGAGGACCTGCTCGGTTTTTTTACGATAGGTTATATCTCTGATGATGTGCACAAAACACGCGGCAGTGTCTTCGTCATCATCGCCGTTCGCCGGGTCTGCTGAAACCGCGACCCAGGCATCTTTTGAGGGCAGGTACGCCTCTGCCTCCTCGTGTTTATTGGTCTGTTTGGCTATAATGAGCGGACAATCGTCGGGCGGCAGTTCTGTTCCATAAAGCAAGCTGTGGGTTGTTTGGCCCAGAATCTTGCCCAGCGGCTTGCCGAAGAATCGCGACGCCGACTGATTCGCCTGCACGATTCTGAATTCCTTGTCCACCAGCATAACCGAGTCCCGGGTGGCGTTGAACGTCGCCTCCCACTCCTGAAGCGCCTTGATGAGCGCCTGCTCGACCCGCTCGTGCTCGCCTTCGAGGCGTTCCAGGCCTGCCATATGGGCACGCAAGGACTTCATTTCGCTGAGAAGCTGCTCTTTTGTTTGCTGCTCCTGGCGATTATACGTGCCTGGGGCGGCGTTTTCCGCTGCGATCATCAGTTCGTCTTGGACTTGTTTGGTTTCCACTGCTCTTCAGGTCCGATTAGCGTTTGTATTGACGATTAAAAACTCATTCTTCGGCGTTTCACTTGCACTCCAGTAAAGCATAACTGTGCTGAGTATCTCTACGAATTTTGCATAATCGACAGGTTTTATCATATAGCCGGCGGCACCGAGCTCGAAACTGTCGATCACGTCCCGTTTTTCCTTTGAAGTTGTAAGCACTATAACGGGTATCATTTTGAGGTTGCTGTCCGCCTTTATGATTTTCAAGAACTCGATGCCGTTCATTTTGGGCATATTCAAATCGAGAAGGATGACAAAGGGTTTTTCCTTGTTGGGGTCGGTCAGGTACTGCAATGCTTCCTCGCCGTTGACCGAATGAGTCACGGAGTTGGTAACGTGCAGGTCGCGCATCGCTCGCCTCACTGTCATCGCGTCGACGCTGTCATCTTCAACAAGCAATATGGGCTTTAGCGTTTGCATATACAGGTTCCTCTTGCTGTTTTGGGAATGTGAAGGAGAATGTGCTGCCCGCACCCGGCTGCGATTCCACCCAGATTTTGCCGCCATACAGTTCGACTATTTTCTTTGCGACGGCCAGGCCGATTCCTGCGGTTTCCGGCTCGTCTTTGGTGGGCAGGGTCTGGAATATCCTGAAGATTTTCTCGAAATACTTCTGTTCGATACCGGGGCCGTTATCGCTTATGTAGAACCTCCAGAACTCACCCTGCTCGACGCAGCCGACCTTTATCAGCCCCTTTGGCTTGTCCATAAAGGCGACCGCATTTGACAAAAGACTCTGGAAGACCTGCGATATGTGCTCGTATTCACAGGTCACGCCGGGTAAGCTGTCCACAGCTATTTCGATGTTGTCGGGCGGTCTCATCTTGTCGATTACCTCGGACACCAGTGAATTCAAAGCCACCTGTTTCTCGTTTTGTCTGGTTCGCACAATCTTGGAGAATAACAGCATTCCGTCGATAAGTTTGTCGATTCGGATGACCCTTGCCTTGAGCAGCCGGACTTGTTCGCGGCCCTGCCCGTCAAACTTGTCGCCGTAGTCGCTGACAATCCAGTCCGCCAGGGTGCCGATTCCCCGCACCGGCGTTTTGAGGTCGTGGGCCGTGATGTGCACAAAGTCCTGGAGCTGTCTGTTGGACCAGCTGAGCTCCTGGATGGTTGCTTCGAGGTCTCTGTTGAGCTTTTCAAGGGACGTCTTGGCCTTTTTGCGCTCGGCAACCTCACAGTTGAGGTTATCTACCATCTGCTTCAGGTGCTCTGTCATCTTGTTAAAGGAAGTAGCTAAAATGCCGATTTCGTCTTGAGTTTTTATGGGGACCTTATAGTTAAGGTTGCCTCCGGTTATCTTTTTTATTCCCCTCATCAGTTCATTAACAGGCTTACCCAAAATGAGTCTGGTTAATAAATTAATCAATACAAATGCAAGAATAATCCCACCGATAACCAAAAATCCTATGGTTTTCTTTGCTTGACTTGATTTCTCCATCAAACCTGCAAGTGAAAGAGTTAAATATATCTTACCGGTCTCCTCCGTTGGTTTTTTTTCAGAATCTAAAATCATGTCTTCTACCAAAGGTGCTGTCCTTTCAGTTAAGACAGGAGAAACATACTGCCTGACATATTTTTCCTTTCTTGAACCCTCTTGAAACAAAATATTCCCCTTCTCATTCCTAATCTCGCAGAAGATAATGTCCTTCTGTTGCAAAGCTCCGTTGCCTAAAATCTGGAGCGTTTCTTTATCTTCGACCAAAAGGGGGTATTCCGCACTTACAACCAGACTATAAAGCAATGCGTTTGCCTTCTCATCAAATTCCTCTTCGAGCGTAGCCTTTTGATATCTGATGAAGTAAAAACCAAGTGTTGTTGCCAGAACAACCACTAGTATAATAAATAACAAACTAACCTTTTTAGATATTCCGAACTTCATTTTCCATACACTTCACTTGCTTGTTTTATTATCTCAGGAGGGATTTTTATGCCCAATATCTCAGCTGCCAGCAAATTCAGGGAGAGTTTTACCTTTCTTGGTCTTACAAGCCGGGTATCGACTTGTCTTTCCCCTGCAAGTATTCCTGAGGCGAGTTCTGCTGTCTGTCTTCCTAAATCTTCATAATCGCAATCAAAGG
>CAYUIL010000098.1:0-7949 GCA_964444715.1 uncultured Pirellulales bacterium
TACCATCGATACCGCACCGGGCCCGTACAAGGATGAACCAGGCCCGCGAACTATATCGATGTGATGAATGTCTCTTAGCAGCACAAGGTCTCGTTCGCTCATTGCGCCGTAATGGGTGCGGTCGTTCATCACACGCCCATTAACCAGAAGCAGATACTTCTCTTCGCGGTCACTAATAATCCCTCGCAGCCCGAGATGGTCGTATTCCCAGTGATGACGTATCCACTGAAGGTTCGGCACGTATATATCCAGCAACTCGAACAGGCTGCGGGCGCCGCTGGCCTGTATCTGCTCCTCCGTTATGGTGGTGACAGCAGCCGGAGCCAGCCGAGGTTTAGCCTCGGTCAGAGTCGCAGTCACTACAATAGGGATTTCCATAAAAAGAAGTTCCTCCTCTTCTCTTTTTTCTTCCTGGGCCAGAGCCTCAAAGCCAACACTTGTAACAGAAATCCCTACTATCCACAAAACCAACAAACTTCTCTTTCCCACCTTCATAATTCACCTTTGGTTATGCGACTTTTTTCTGCAAATTTTCTGCTGTTTCAGCTTCCATTGTCTTCGTTTTCGGCGCCGTCATAGTTTTCTTCTGCTCCGACGAAGGCGCCTACTTGTTCCTCGGACGGCTCAGGAGTGTCTGCTTTGGGGAACGTGAAAAAGAACGTCGTGCCTTTGCCGGCTTCGGATTCGAGCCAGATTTTGCCTCCATACATTTCGACTATCTTCTTTGCGACTGCCAGGCCAATTCCCGCCGTTTCCGGCTCGTCTTTCCTGGGCAGGGTCTGGAATATCCTGAAGATTTTCTCGAAATACTTCTGTTCGATACCGGGGCCGTTATCGCTTATGTAGAACCTCCAGAACTCACCCTGCTCGACGCAGCCGACCTTTATCAGCCCCTTTGGCTTGTCCATAAAGGCGACCGCATTTGACAAAAGACTCTGGAAGACCTGCGATATGTGCTCGTATTCACAGGTCACGCCGGGTAAGCTGTCCACAGCTATTTCGATGTTGTCGGGCGGTCTCATCTTGTCGATTACCTCGGACACCAGTGAATTCAAAGCCACCTGTTTCTCGTTTTGTCTGGTTCGCACAATCTTGGAGAATAACAGCATTCCGTCGATAAGTTTGTCGATTCGGATGACCCTTGCCTTGAGCAGCCGGACTTGTTCGCGGCCCTGCTCGTCAAAGCTGTCGCCGTAGTCGCTGGCAATCCAGTCGGCCAGGGTGCCGATTCCCCGCACCGGGGTTTTGAGGTCGTGGGCTGCAACGTGCACAAAATCCTGAAGCTGCCTGTTTGACCGGCTGATCTCGTCGACTGCCAACTGAAGGTCCTGGTTGAGTTTATCGAGTGCCTTCTTGGCCTTTTTGTACTCGGTGACGTCCTCGGCGGTGCCCTCATAGTAAAGGATGTTGCCGTGTTCGTCTCTGACGGCGGATGCGCTTTCGGAGACGAAAAGTTTGGTGCCGTCGCGTTTTATCCAGACGGCCTCAAGCCCGATTACTTTGCCCTCTTTTTCGACACATTGCTTGAACATCGAGCGGGGCGTGGATGAGTCAATACCTTCTTTTTCGAGGTTGAGTTGTGCCAGCTCCTCGAAGGATTGATATCCCATCATTTTCACCAGTGCGGGGTTTGCCAGCAGTATTCGGCCGTCGGGGGTAGTCCTATACAGGCCGACGACGGTATTTTCGAAGACGGTTCTGAATCGTTCCTCGGCGTTGCGGAGCAATTCTTCGGCGTGTTTGCGCTCGGTGTTGTCCTTTACGTGCTCGATGATTCCAACTACCTTGCCATCGGCATCTTTGAGAGGGGACGCTGTAATTTCAAACCACCACTTGAGATTATCAGTGCTGGGAACAGGAACGATCTCCGTATGCTGTTGTCCCGTTCGCAAAGCGAGAATCGAGGGGCAGTTTGGGCAGGGGGTATGCCGTTGATGATATGCTTCGAAGCATTTCTTTCCTACCAGCGGCATAGCGTCGCTACGTGTCTTTTCCGACCAGGCGTTCACTTTGACGATGTTCAGGTCTTTGTCCAGGACACTGATTCCGTCCTGCATCGCATCGAAAATGCCGTTAAGGAAACGTTTGCTTTCGTGCAGTCCATCCTCCGCTTTTTTGTGTTCGGCGATTTCGCCATTAAGGTCGGCTATGGTATTCTTGAGCTGGCAGGCCATCTTCTGGAAAGAATCGGCGAGATGCCCTATTTCATCGTTTGTGGTGGTTGTCAGGTTCGTGTCGAGGTTGCCTGCGGCAATTTGGACCGTTGCTTTTTGAAGTTCCGCAATCGGAATGACAATGGAGCGATAGGTAATCGTGCTGGCCACCAGTGCCAGACCCATGACCGCCAGACCTATGAGCAGCATTACGTTCCTTAGGTGAATGATGGGAGCAAGAATCTCGGCGGTATCGGTTTCCACCAGCAGAACCCAGCTCAGTCCTTTGAAGTCTTTGTATCCCTTTGAATGAGCGTGGGCGAGGAGCAATTCTCTTTCGCCAGGTTTTTGGGTGACGACGTAGCATTTGTAGTTTGGCTGGTCAGGATACCCAAAATTGAGGACAAGTTGGCTGTATATGTTCTCGAAGAAGCTATAACCTTTTGTGGAGTATACTATTTTTCCGTCTTTGTTCGTCAGATGCAGTTGCAGAGTTTTGTATTCGGCGTCGGCCTTCACCTCATTGATAATATTGATTGTTTCCTGGATGTTCAGAACTCCCTTGACCACTCCGAGGAAGTTTCCGGCTGCATCATCGACTCTGACGCCGATGTCAGTGGAGAAGGTATTGGAACTTTCATCGTAGCTGAGGTCACCCACGAACACGCCGTCTTTTTGTGCGACCTGCCACCACTCTTCGTCGGCTTGGTAGTAATCAGTTGTTTTGTTGGTCTGGGCGACGTTCGCGCCGAATCTGTTCGTGACAAATATCTCTGCAAACAGAGGATAACCATATTTATTGTCGTAGAAGCTTCGCAGTGTTTTCAACCGCATCGACAGCTTATTGTTGGTTAATTCCCTCATAAGGGGTGTTAGGTCGGCCCCGCTTACCCAGTCCCTGTCGGTCTGTTCGATATAACCGTTGGGGTCAGGCAGGTTCTCGAACTGTGCGTTTGACCGGGCGGTGTATTCTCGCAGCAGATCGTTTGTTGCATGGGCTTCTATGTTCTCGATTCGGCGATAGATATTTTTGTTGATGTTATTGAGTGTTTGGGCGGCGAGGGTAGCAGAGCTTTCGCCGATGGCCTTTTCGAGGGTCTTCTGGCTTGTGCGCATCGCTATGTACCCACTCGCTGCGATGAGCATTGCCAATCCGACGAATCCCAGCGATAATTTGTGCCTAATCTTCATCTCGAATCTTTCGCCACTTCAATAGCGTAATCTGCCTTTAACGTAATCAATCTTCTCATCTCTCATTGTTTCAGCTTCCAACGTTGTCAGATTCCTGCTCCGTTGCAACTGCGGCTACTTCTTCTGCGGACGGCTCAGGAGCGCCGGCTTTGGGGAACGTAAAGAAGAATGTCGTCCCCTTACCGACCTCAGATTCAAGCCAGATTCTCCCGCCGTACAGCTCCACCACCTTCTTCACGACCGTCAGCCCAATACCCGTGCTTTCAAACTCGTCTCGCGGCGCCAACGTCTGGAATATCTTGAAGATGCGTTCCCAGTGCTGTTTTTCTATGCCGGGGCCGTTGTCGGCGACGCTGAATTTCCAGAACTCACCTTCCTCTATGCAACCCACCTTTATCAGGCCCTCCTCCGGTTTATCCATATACTTGACGGCATTGCTGAGCAGGTTCTGGAAAACCTGCATGATGCGTGTCTCTTCGCACTTGATGGTCGGCAGTTCTGCCTCCACAGTAATTTTTATGTGCGCCGGCGGGGCGAGCGTGTCGATGATTTCGGGCAGCAGTTCGTTGAGTTGAACATCAATAAGTTTTTCTCTGACTCGCCCTACTCTTGAATACTGCAAGATGCCGTCGATAAGGTTGTGCATCCTGTCGACGCGCTGCCTCAATAGTTTCAACTGCTCCTGGCCGTCCTGGTCGAGCTTGTCGGCGTAGTCGGTGGATATCCAGTCCGCAAGCGTCTTAATTGCACGCAGAGGGGCCTTAAGGTCATGACTGGCGATATAGGCGAAATCCTTTAATTCCTGGTTGACGTTTTCCAGTTCCTTCAACAGTTGTACTTGTCTGCGCTCTGCCTTTTCACGTTCACCTATCTCGGCTGTAAGCTGCTTGTTGGCGTCGGTCAGCTCGACGGTGCGCTCCTGAACTCTTACTTCCAACTCTTCCTTGGCTTTGACCAGTTCCGAATCACGCTGCTGAATCTGCTCCAACATTTCATTGAATGCGCTGATTAACAGACCGACCTCGTCATTGCTTTGCTTGGTGGCGCGTGTCGAGTAGTCTCTCTTGTCGGATACGTCTTGTGCGACCTGTGCCAGGGCGAGAATCGGTCCGGAGATAAACCGCTGCAGCCACGATGAAATAAAATAGGCCGCCAGGGTTGCCAGCAGCAGGACTGCGACGGTGTTTCCGGCGTTGCGCTTTAGTGCCGCATACATAGGGCTGAGGTCGCCGCGCAGGCAGATGGTGCCGATTGTCTCGTTATCGAGGACTATCGGCTCAAAGACGGTCAGCAGACCCTCGGAGAAGCTGTAGCCCCGTTCTTTTACTTCGGTAGCTAATCGGGCTTTGTCGGTTTCGGTTTGGGCATAGCTGGCAAATACTTCACCGCTTTTTCTGTAAACGCAGGCGAACAGGATTGAGGGGTCGGCCTTGAGAGCTTTTAGTGTCCTCTCTGCGTCTTTTATATCTTCGAATGTTAATGCTGCTTTGCAGTTATCGGCGGAGATTTGGGCTTTGGTCAAAAGGTCCTTTTTCAGATTGTTACGCAGGTCGGTCCACTGCCAGAACACGAATGCACCGCCTACAAGCAGCAGCGTCGTTAGGCACGTGAGCATAACGATAGCGATGAGCTTGTGCTTTATCGCCATATTTTGGACAAGGCGCATAGTTAGCTTTCTGCCTCAACGGATACACGTGTTCTGTTGTTATTCTTGACCGAGTTTGCAACTGACCTTATGCTCTTCCTCACCGAAGAGTAGATGAGCAGCATAAATCCCCAGGATGCAAGCAGTAGGATGACGACGATTGTGGTGGTATCGCGCTTCAACATAACGAACATTGGGTTCATATCCGCCCGAAGCCGAACTGCGCCGATTATTTCGTTATCGAGGACGACCACTCTTAGCACGGTTAGGAAGCCATCTTCAAAGTTCGAACTGCTGGGGAATTGCGCGAAATCGGTCTGGCCAGCTCCGCAGTAGGTGTCATCTCGATGATACGTAGCCAAAGTTCGGCCACGTCTGGTGTAAATAGCAGCAAGAACAATTGAAGGCTCATTCCTGAGGGTTTTGAGTGTTTCCTCGGCATCCTTTGGGTCCTCAAAGGCCAGAGATGCCTTCGAGTTGATTGCTATCATTTCAGCCAGTGTTGAGAGATTTTTCGAGGTAGTCTCGAGAAAAGCGGTCTGCCCACGAACAATGAATATTGTCCCTGCGCACACCAGAGCGAGCGTGTATACTACAACGATAGCCGCTATCAGCTTATCTTTTGTTGTGGTCTCGCGAAAGGTTGACATGAATCATTTACCCTCCTGCCGGGTACTGTTGTCGCTAAGGTCCGTTACATTCGACCCGTCCTTGATTACCTTCTTTGCGAGCCGTAGAAGCTGGGATCTGATTTTTAATCCGGCCTTTTCGGCGGCGGTCAGGTTTATATCGAAGCGAATCTTGTTCTCTTCCAGCATAAAGCTGATGATGCCGCCCGATTCGATAAAGCCGTCGGTGTCTCCCACTGTCAGGACGCCGTTTTTACCTACGATGTCAATTATCTCGTTTGCCTGCTTTTGCTCGGACGGGCAGATGAACAGGAGGTGACACGTCTTAAGTGCCTCCAGTTGTTTGTCCTTGTCGGCCTTTTTCTTGAGTTGCTCGATGCCTTCGAATCGCTTCACGACCACATCGCGGTCTTCGACCTTTTTGTCCTTGAATATGTCGGCAGCGGCACCGAAGGGGTCTTCACCAATGATGCCGATGATTACCTGGTTGCCGCTGCGCGCCATCTTTTCCTCAGGCCAGTCCACGAATTTCAGGAAGTTGTACATAAAGGCCGCTTTTACCTCGTATTCTTTGTATTGGGCGGACTTGGAATCTGGGTACGCATCAGCTGCCAAAAGACAGGCGAGCAACACGAGAATCGGAACCAATAGACGACTGATGTATCCGGTTCCCGCGTGTGCTGGCCGTGATTGGGTGCGGACAGTATTAACAGGTCTTTCCTGAGTCGTCATTGTCTGGTCACTCCCGATTCAATTTAGAATTTATATGTGAGCGAAACGCCAGCAGCCGGCGCCTCGCAGCGGTAATCGCCTAAACTCCCGTAGTAGTTACGCTTGTTGAAATCCTTGTTGAAGATACCGAGCAGGTTGTAGCCGGTGATGCCAATGGTAAGGTCGTTGCTCGGCTTATATTGCAGACCGAGGTTCAAATAGTAGTTGCCGCGATATGCGCGTTCCCACCCGTCTTCGATGACCGGATGAGCTGTATCGCGGACATAGTTTCTGTAATTGTTATAATCCTTCATTCCGGGGAATCCCCAGTAGATGCGCAGTGACGCATCGAGGGTCCATTTGTCATCGAGCTTGTGCTGGGCCGTTATCTTGGTTATGTGATTGGACCAGTTGGCCAAATCGTCGCCGTAGCCGTATGGCTCGGCGGTGACGTATGTGCTTTTGCCCGGCTCAAGGTAGAAGTCATAAAGCTTTGTATACCCGTGAGAAATCATCAAACGTGTATCCTCGGTATGGTAAGAGGCCTCAAGCTCTGCGCCATAGTCCCTTTGTGTGCCGATATTGGTGCTGCTGCCGCTGTTTGGGTCCGGCTGGCTCCAGGAAATGAGTTCAAGGTTGTAGTGAACGTATACCGATGCGGCCAAGTCGAGGTTTTTGTTGTGCTGTCGTTCATAGCGAAGCTCAATGCTGTCGAGCTTTTCCGGGTCGCTGCTACCACCGCCGCCGGCATCGGCCTGGAATTTCATCTCTTCCTCGAAGTTCGCCCGCACCGACCTCGACCACATCAACTTGAATGTGTCGATGTCGGTCGGCGTGTGGATAAGAGCCGCACGAGGCGAGAACATCCAGGAGGTGTATGTGTGGTCGTCAAGCCGGGCGCCGATGAAGGTTGTCCACTTGTCGCTGATGGTCCACTGATGTTCGCCTAACAGCGAATACAGGTTGGTTGACCAGCGGGGCATACGTGCGGTTATTCCGTTCCAGTACCAAAGATTCCATAACTTGGTTCGCGGGAACTCGTCGGGCCAGCCGGGGTACTTCAGGCCTAACTCCTGATGCGAAATCTCGCCGCCAAAGGCAATCTTGTGCTGGTCATTGGGTTGCCATTGCAATAGCGCCTTGCCGTGGTACTCGTCTTCACGATAGGCATCTATTGTCCTGGTGGTTTCTATGCTTCGCACAAAACCGAGCATATCGTAGCTGAATGAATAATCGATGTTGAGGTCCTTGGCCAGTTCCTGCTTACGTCCAATATAACCCGTCGCCTGCTGATAACCATACATTTGCGGGGTAGTCGTTAGAGTCGCGTCACCCCAGCCATAGCCGTCGGCCTGGCTAACCAAATCCTGGATGTCCCAGACACCCTGCCAACCGCCGCGTGTGTAACGCGCCCATATATCCCAGTCGTCTCTCGTTATTTGGACGTGCAGCTTCAAAGGCGGCAGGTTTCTGTAGGCCTCGTGCTCATTGTTAATCGACGGATGCAAAAGAGGTTCGCCCGCCTGGGTGCCATCGGCCGGCAGACCCTCGCTACTTGAAAAAGTAAACGGGAAAATCTGAGGCGCAGCATGGTCATCCGCACCCCGATACTTGCCTATG
>CAYUIL010000099.1:0-7876 GCA_964444715.1 uncultured Pirellulales bacterium
AAGCTCCATCGATTGCCATACTGAAAATTCTGGAATCCCCGTCGAAGCGGACTTTCTGCGCATTGCATGAATGAGCATCTGCCGCGGAGTGCTCTTTGCTCGACGCGGCTCCGACGAACGAGCACAAGGCCAACACAAAAACAAACTCGACAGTATGCTTTATCATTCTCACGACCGCTTTCGGTACCTCTCTTTAAGGTAACCCAATGTTACGGCTACTGTGATGATTCTCAGGAGCAACGTCTCGTCGCTCAAAACAGCGATAGGTGTTTTGAAATATCTATACAGGGAACCCAGCTTAATCCTCGCTCCCGTAGGCAGCAGCATAAACAGACCACCGGTGCGTGTGCGAGACGTATGAGTGGGCAAGCTGCAGAATCTTGCTACAAGTTTTCTGACAGTTTGCTCGTTCAGCAGCTCGGCAGACCACGGATTACCGTTGAAGATGGTTTCTGAGATGGTTTGCCCGTCATTCTCTTGCTCACACATGTGCCAGCGATAGCTAACTGTTTCACCCTCCCGAGCCCTCGGGATGTGGAACAAATCCGGCCTGGAAAAGGCCAGCGCCTTTCGAAAGAGTGTTTTTCCCACCCTATACCGGGTCGGCGTCTTACTTATGAATGTCAGCACATCCAAATCCACCCACGGGTTTCGCACCCCCATCCCCGACCTGCTTATCACTCTCCGTTTCGGGTTAAGGTAGTGAATAAGCCGCTGGTCGAAATACATTTCATCAACTCTGTCGTTGGACTTTTCAGCGGAACCCCGCCGCCGGATTCTTTCAATCTCCTCCTCATATTCGGGCACTAAAGACGTCTGTGTGCCTCGCCCTAATATGTCTAGGACCTTCGGGGATTGCGATATTGACTTAATCCCGATGGCCGAGAGCACTTGATCCTTTCGCACCGGTCCATTGGTCCAACCCATACATTCGTCGCCGATGAGCAGATAGTCAACTCCGGTTCGGGCCTTGATTTCGTCCCATATATTCTCAAAGATGAAATCGGCCGCACCTTCCGATGCGTAGACACTCTCCCGCAAAGCTGACATAAATGCGGCATCATTGATTTTGAATACTTTGAAATCCATACCCATCATGCGGGCTACTCGCTCGGCCACCGCCCAATCTCCCAGTTCGTGCCGTGTCTCTCGCGTCCGAATCGTGTAGGTCACGGCCGTGAGTCGGTCGGGTTGTTTCGCGCAGCAGAGAACACCTCTTGAGTCCACCCCGCCACTCAGGAGGATTCCACACTTGCCGCCATGTATCCGCCTCTCCACAGACCGGGACAATATCTCGGAGAACGCTTGAACCTGTTCGGGCCACCCCTTTGTGTGTTGTGGCTCGATTCGATATCGCCAGTAAGGCCATGTGCAGACACGCCCGTCTTTGATATGGCAGACCGTGGCGTAGTCCATTTGGCATACTCCTTTTACCAATGACCGGCGGTTGCAGTAGAATCCATTACAAAGAAACGATAGCAAACTCACACCGTCGGGCTCAACAGGCAAATCGTTTACGGCAAGAAGACCTTTGACCTCTGACGCAAAATACAGTCTGCCTTCGAAGACCGTCGTGAAAATGGCTTGAGAAGCCGTATGGTCTGTGACGAGTGTAACACTTCCATGACTGGGACAGGCGATTGCAGCCGCAAACGAGCCGTTCAATCCGTTGGCAAAATCGCGGATATTGTTCTGCAAATACCTGTTGGTCAGCAGTTCCTCCGGCGTTTGGAGCCCAGATGTTCCCTCGTCGTAAATCTCACCCACACAGAACACTCTCGCCTCTCTGTCAACCGGCGGTTGCTGGTGCTGTGGCGTTCGACTGCTCCTGGGTCGAGTCCGGCCAATTACCGCACGCGACATAGCTATACTTTCGACGTGAACGTCCTCGGGTAAACTTGGTTGCATCGCCTCCAACATCGAACGCACAAGCTCTGCTGGGACCAGTGCCTTATCTTCGAGATTTACAATTCCGGCTATCGTGGGCATTATAATCTGTCCTGCCTTTAAGACCCGTCGGGATTCATTTACTTCTGATTGTCCAGTTTATCTACACGATTTTCAAGTTCACGTATGCGTTCAAAAAGCTCTTTGCGGGACAGAAAGGCCTCCTTGAATGGCCGCTCGATGCCACCGTCTTTAGTGCGTTGGCCCAGCACCTCTGCCCTGAAGGCCCCTACGACCGAATTCTCCGGCACGGATTTTGTCACAACCGCATTTGCTCCTATTATTGTATTGGAGCCCACCGTGATAGGCCCCAGTATGACGGCTCCGGGGCCTATTGATATATCGTCTCCCAATGTTGGAGTGCCGCGTCCATCAACTCCCTTTTTGCCATAGTTGCCGCCCAAGCTTGCATTGTGACGAATAGTGCAGTTCCTGCCAATCCTCGTTTCCGGAGGAATAACAATGCCGCAAACGTGAGCGACTACAAAACCTGGTCCAATCTCTGCGAGTGTGCTTATCCAGCAGTGGCTCGTATGTCGCATCATCCTCTCTAATAAAGCTGCAATCACATTGAGCTTTTTGACTCTACACCACCGTCCCATCCGGTAAAACATCACCGCGCGAAAACCGGAATCCTGCATCGCCCACAGGAAGATGCGCACTATCGAGTGCCTGCAAGGTATCTTCCGGAAGTAGCAGCTTCGCCAGTAGTCCTGTTTTATGTTATCGAACATTGTTTACGCTTCTGTCTGGTCTATTTGTGGCCTCTCGATTGCGACATCCTTTTGTGCTTCGGCCTTTTGCGTTAATGCAATAACCATAGAAACCAGACATCCGAGAAAACCGGTTGCATAGCAAATCATTAGCGACAACGCTGCTCCCGTTATGCCGTATTTAGGGATGAGCAGGAAAGAAGCGACTATGCAGGCAGCGGCGGCCAGGCCATGCAATGGAAGCTGCACTGCAAACTTGCGGGCCGTTGTCAGAGCGTTGTTGACTGCTGCGAAAAGAAACAGCAATAACCCGGCAACCATTATCTGTACGAACACTATTGTGTGCCGGGCGTACTCGGCCGTAAAAAGGATGGTCAATATCTGTCGGCCGAATAAGACGCTGGCAAATATACCTACCATACCGATAACAGCGGCAACCGCTGTGAATTTCAGCATCAAGACCGTGAATGACTTTCTATTGCCGATATAATACTTCGCCATTCGAGGGCTTGTTGATTGGCCCAAAGCCGCCATCAGCATATTGCCGAGGACCAGAACAGTTGACATAGCGGTAAAATAACCAACCTCTTCCCTGCCGACGAACTTGTCGAGCACCAATCTGGGAATGCTTGTAAACAATGTCCCAATCCATGCAACCAGCCCCAAAGGCGCCGTCAACTTCACCAACGACCAAAGCTTGTCCATGTGCCAACACGGGGCAATATCTTCATTGTGATCTTCTGCCTTAAGAAGTTTAATTGCGACCGGCCGGTCATAAGCGAGAAGCGTTATTGTTCTTGCTATTATCAATCCAACCATACCTAGGGCAAGGTTTCGCGTAGCCCAGAATATTACGCTAAACAGAACTATTGACAGTGTTCCTGTTAAAAATTGCGAAACTGCTGTTCTGTCCATCCGCTCGGCCTTCTGCATCACAGCCAAAAAGAGATAGCGAAAGGCCACCACTGCATAGCCAGCACCCAGCACCGCCATTACTACGGCTGTGTCGAATGAATAGAAGCTAAAGCCAACCGTTGCGACGGTGACGATTGTTGCGGCACTTGTCAGTATAGTCACCGCAAGATAATGGCCAAAGTCGAAATCCTTCTTCGCGTCGGTCACCTGGGCCAATTGAAGCTTCAAGCTGAACAGCATACTAATCGGAAGCCCTACTGCCTGTGCCACACCATAAAGACCAACGGTTTCCACTGTGGCCAGCTTGGCCAAAACCACCATAATCAGCCACATGCAAAATGACGAAAATGCGTTGCCGACAAAGGCCCAGGCAAAGTTAATTCGCAGTGAAGATTGTTTGGCCATCGAATACCTTTACTTAACAGCTCGCTTTTCGACAATCATCGTATCAATCCGGGCATTCGCTCTGGCAATCGATTCCCAATAATCTTTCTCGCTGCCATCCTCTAAACGTTCGTTTCGTCCGAACTGGCCCCAGAGCATCCTCATTCTAAAAAGCCAGTAGCCGCTGCATTTCCTTGCTGCTTCATACATATTGTCTTCGAGGTCATTGCTTCCATAACGGCAGAAAAGATACCCTGCCACGTATATGGCGTGAATGCCTGCTTTTTTGTACCGCGATGTCGGATTATGAGGGATACTCTTATGCCCGCCCTGATAATATGAATCCGTGGCAAAAAGCAGAATAGGATATTCCTGTGTCCCCAGTCCACGGGCTATTCCTCGTCTCGCCCAGTCTGCCGGTGTTGGGTACATTCCTATAATAAGATTTGGGTTGATTTTGTGAAGCTCCTGTTCGAGTTTCCGTGCACGAGATTCCACCTCCTTTTCCTGAAAATCAAGATAGCTGCTTAAAAGCTTCTTTTGCTTTAGCCACTGCTTGCGGCCATCCTTATCAACCGCAGGCAACTGTTCGCTTGAGTAATGGTTGGCAAACAAAAAACTTGAGAAGCAGTTATCACAGTAGCACATTTCTCTATAACTATACTTTTTAGGTGGACTGTCATAAAGTTCGCAATCCAGCCACAATCCGTCCACCTGCAGATCTTTAACAAGCGACAATTTTGCTATTTCTTTACCCATCCGGGTAAGGTAATCATCCCAATACGAATCGTCTCTCAGGCAGGGAGCAATCTCCGTGGTTCCATCTGAATACACCGCCCGGCGATAAGAGAACGATTTGGAGCTCGGCTGCAAGATGTATGCCAGGAAGACGTGCAGTTTTGCCTGTTTCGCAGCGAGGCCCCATTCGCGATACTTCGCCAATGTCTTTTCAAAGTAGCGTTTGTGATGAAACTCTCCCCATATAATCAGAGTGTTCAATCCTTTGCTGCTCATCAGGGCTGCATATTTAGGATCATCGTCAGTATAGACAAAACCTGCCCTTACTTTCTCTTTATCTATCCATGAAGGCAGACGATTAGGTGTTTCTCCCGGTTGCGTTCCATTGGAAAGGCCAACGATGAAAGATGCGATGAGAATGACAATTACGCTTATAAATGACAAGGATTTAATTCTGTTCTGCATTCTTAAAAACTCGCGACGATGACCTCAAGTGTTTTGCTTAAGCTGGTTTTGGGCTTCCAGCCGATTTCCTTCTTGATGCGTTCAATGACCGGCACGCGGCGCATCATATCTTCAATTGGTCTGCCGTAGGCAATCTCATAGGGGACAAATTCCTTGCGGCTTTTACTGCCGGTCATTGCGATGATTTTATCGGCAAGGGCCTCAATGGTTATCTCTTCATCCGAGCCGATGTTAAACGCCTTTCCCGCCGCCCGGTTACAGTTCATCAGTCGAATAATGGCATCCACCACATCCTCAACATAGCAAAAGCACCGGCTTTGTCTGCCGGTGCCGTATATGCGTATAGGTTCATTTTTGAGCGCCGCCTGCACAAATCGCGGCACCACCATCCCGTATCTGCCCGTCTGCCTCGGCCCTATGGTATTGAAAAATCTTGCAACGACCACCCCGAGTCCGTATTGCTGATGAAACGCAAAGCCCAGAAACTCGTCTACCGCCTTGCTGCACGCGTAAGCCCATCGCGGCATACTCGTGCTGCCGAGCACAATATCGTCGTCCTCGCTGAAAGGCACGGCCTCGCTCTTGCCGTAAACCTCGCTGCTTGAGGCAAGAAAAATCCTGGATTTGAACCTGTTTGCGGCTTCGAGAACGACCTGTGTTCCGGCGATGTTCGTCTCTATGGTGTGCACGGGGCTGTCGGCTATCAACTGAACGCCCACAGCCGCGGCCAGATGAAAGATTGCCTCGCACCGACCAGCCAATGACTCCATTAGCTTGGTATTTCGAATGTCACCTTCAACAAATTCGAAACCGGGTCGGGCTCTGATATGTTCAATGTTCCTCAGACTGCCCGTGCTGAGGTTGTCGACGACAATTACTTCGTTGCCGTCTCTGACTAATCGCTCCGCGAGATGTGACCCGATAAAACCGGCTCCTCCGGTAACCAGCGTTTTCATATCGCTCCCGTGTTGGCCCCCGCACCCATTTTGACCGATAAATCGGCTTCAATGCCCAGTGCCCATATTTGAAAAGGGGTGCGGGGTGAAGGGCAAGTAATCAATCCGACTTCGCTAAAGCTTCGCCGGACAAGTAGTAAATAACCGATTTTGGCCATACTTCGTCCCCGTCGGGTGCGCAAAAAAACACTCCTTGCGTCCCTGCGTAACCATCGGCGTATCAAGGACATAGCTTTAGCGCTGCAAGCGCCAAAAACCTCTCTTTCAAGCCGCACACTATACGCCCAAATCGTGTCCTTAGTTCACCGCCTTATCGGCTGGTGCTCAAAGGACCGTTCGCAACAAAGTAAAACCACGCTAAACAGCTAAATCGCGTCCATTAACATCAAGAACGCTTTTTTTATCGGTCTTGCCGACTCCGCCGGCTATCCGTAGAAGGAGCTGTAGGTCTTGTCGGTCTCCCAGACAGTAACGCAGTGCAGCGCCGCATTGCCGAACCTGCCGATAAGCTTGTTCCACGCAAACACAGCGATATTCTCAACCGTGGGGTTTGTCTTCCTAAATTCCGGCACATCTTCGTTGAGGTTCTTGTGGTCGACGGCCTTTATCAGCTCCTGATGGACCACCTTTTCAAAATCACTTGCTCGCAAATTTTGCCCGGCAGGCCACTTCACCGTTACCTCGACAACATAGTTGTGACCGTGGCCCGCGGGATTGGCACATCTGCCGAAGACCTCTATATTCTGCTGCTCGCTGAACCGCTCGTTCCACAGCTTGTGTGCCGCGGCAAACTCGAACTTCTCGCTGAGATAAACCATCGCACAATCCGCCTCATCCACAGCCAATGTTCTGAAAGGGTTAAGTTTCAGGCACAGCTTGCTTAACCGCACTGCGCCGAATTTATCGGCAAGTTTTTCCCAGGTGGATTTCAGCAGCTCAGCCAGTTCATAATAACCGAGGTGACTGGCTGCCCGATAACCCGTCCTTATCTTCTCGGCAAAAATGGGGACTGCGTATTCACGCACCTTTTTGTCGATGTCGCTCACGTTAACAATCAGTCCGGTTGCCGGGTCTGCCTCGCCGGCCAGCTCGACACCCAGCTCAAGGAATACGGACAAACCTTCGCCGGTGGGCTTCGACGCAAAAGAATTGAACCCCGCCTCGTCGGCAGGCAAGAAGGGACTTATCGAGAACCGCACGTAGCGACATAATTTGTGCATAATTCACGCGATGCCTCTTGCGATTGATTCTTTTCGACCGCCCGCTATTTGCTGCGGTTGTGTATTAAGCTCATAATCTCGTTTCGGCTTCTTGGGTCTTTTCTGAACAGCCCGCGGACCGCGCTTGTCACCATCACCGAGCCGGGTTTTTTTATGCCGCGAATAGTCATACAACTATGTGCCGCCTCCAGCACGACGGCCACGCCAAGTGGTTTGAGGTTACTCATAAGAAAGTCTGCTATCTGGTAGGTCAATCGCTCCTGCGTTTGCAATCGACGGGCGAAGCAATCCACAATCCTCGCCAGCTTGCTGACGCCGAGTATGCGGCCGGCCGGCAAATACGCTACGTGAGCAGAGCCGATAAACGGCATCAAATGATGCTCGCAGATACTGTAAAAAGGTATGTCGCGCAGAAGCACGATTTCGTCGTAGTTCTCGTTGAAAACGCTGCGAAGATGCATGTCAGGGTTGTCATTATTTCGGTAGAGAAGATGTCTGTACTTTATTGACAGTAGTGCAGGTGTTTTGTTGTTTCATT
>CAYUIL010000100.1:0-5320 GCA_964444715.1 uncultured Pirellulales bacterium
CGGCGTCCCTCCAGATTTGAGGGTCGCAGGTCTCTTCGCCTTCTTCAATCGCTATCTTTAAGTCCTGGTGTCTGTTATACCAGACCCTGTCGGTGAACTCCTCGAGTGCGGCGACGACCTCTGCCTTCGACCTTTCCTCGAAAAGGTCTGAATCTTCCGGCGAGTCAGAGTTTCTGAATATCATAAATAATCCCCTAAATACGGTTGCGGTTGCGCGACTCGTATCGGCTGCGTCAAACGTAAATCGTCGTTTAATACGCAACCGTAAGCCGATTAACGAAACGAGCAGCGCGACCGAAAGACGAAACACATAACCTCTGTGTCTATGTTTTAAGTTTTGTTTGTGCCGTAAGCCCGCATAGCCGATTCGAGCACCTCTTTGACGCTGACGCCGTGTTTTTCGGCTGCACGTGCGCAATCCGCGAACTCCGGCTTGGCGTTCACAACTTTGCCGGCCCATTTGCCGACCTTGATTTTTATATCCCCGAACCGCGTGGCTACGATAACAAACTCCCGTGCCAACTTGCTTCGCTGCATCAATTGCCTTCTGATTCCAAACGTCAGCCCGGCGTTGAAAATTGTCTGCTCGATTTTGCCGATATCCCCGGTGTTGCATAAGGCCGACAATTTGACGGCTGGGCGGTTGCGCTTCATCGTAATCGGCTCCGTCCACGCGTCCAAGGCGCCCTCGCCTAAGAGTTTGTCCATCGCGGATGCCACCACCTCCGGGCTTACGTCGTCTATGTTGGTCTCAAGCAGGCAAACGCTGTCAGCCGTCGCCTCCGCTCCTTCCGTTGCCTGGCCCAGAATCAAACGCACCACGTTGGGGAATTGCCCACAGTCCAGTGTGCCCGCCCCATAGCCCGTCGCTTCAATCTTCATTTGAGGCATCGGGCCAAAACTTTCCGCAACCGTCGTCAGAATCGCTGCACCGGTCGGCGTCAAAAGTTCCTTGTCTATCGGCCCCGTGACCGTCGGCACACCCTTCAGCAGTTCCAAGGTGGCCGGGGCCGGCACGGGCAATTCCCCGTGCGCCATTTTTATCCAGCCCCCTCCGACGGCTAAGGGAGAGCAATAAACTTTTTCTATCCCCATCGCATCGAAGCCCACCGCCGCCGAGACGATGTCCGCAATCGAATCCAGCGCGCCGACCTCGTGAAAGTGGATGTCCTTCGGGTCTTTACCGTGGACTGCCGCCTCCGCTTTCGCGAGACGTTCGAATATCGCAATGGCGGTTTGTTTTGCCTTGTCTGATATGCCGCTATTTTTAATGATTTTCGTTATGTCTTCGAGGTTGCGATGATGATGCTCATCGGGAATAACAGGGACAAAGCTCATCGCGTGCAATCCCGCCCGTTTTGTCTCGGTCGCCCTGATTTCAAACTCTTTGATGCCGAGCGTCGCGAGCCGGCCTTTGAGGAACTCAAAGTCCAGCCCGGCATCCAGCATCGCCGCGGCAATCATATCGCCGGCCGCGCCCGCAAAACAATCGAAGTAGCCGATTTTCATAATGGAACCTTCCGAAGTAGTTACACGGTTAGTTACACAAGTTTGGGGGCATTATCCGGCTCAGGCCTTCCTTTTGCAAGGCCATTTGCTGTGATTGGCACCGAGGATAACCGCCGCGATGGGGCGGGATTTACATATAAGCCGCGGTGTGATATAACCCTGCGGATGTCGATGGTCTCAGCGACCGGACAATTGGTTTTTAGGAAAGCGCAAATAGGAACGCGAATGGAGACGAGGCAATGAACACACAGAGAACCTTCTTGATGATAATAGTTATGGTTGGAATACTGATTCCGGTTATGTCCTGCCAAGAGGCGGAAAAACCCCGGGCGCCGGCATTATTGCCACAGCCCGCTGCCGGACGACAAATAGTCAACTTCAATAGTAACTGGAAGTTTGCCAAAGGTGAGCAATCTGAAGCCAAAGCGGCGGACTTTAACGACTCTACCTGGCAGGCGGTTCGTCTGCCGCACGACTGGGCGATATCGGGGCCATTTGACCCTAATCAAGACGGCTCGTCGGGGAAACTGCCCTGGCGGGGCGTTGGCTGGTATCGAAAGGCCTTTACGCTGGACAAGGCCGACGAAGGCAGGCGGGTATATTTCGATTTCGACGGTGTGATGGCATTTCCCAGGGTCTATGTCAACGGCCAGTTAGCCGGCGAATGGGACTATGGGTATACGTCGTTTCGCGTCGATGCGACGCCCTTTGTGAAGTTCGGCGACGAGAATGTGATTGCGGTTCGGGTTGATACGCGCAAGCACGGGACGCGATGGTATCCGGGAGCGGGCATTTATCGCAAGGTTACTGAGATTGTCTGCGAGCCGGTGCATATCGCGCACTGGGGGACATACGTTACCACCCCCAAGGTCAGCGATAAGTCGGCGACGATTAACGTCAACTCGACCATCGAAAACCATCTCAAGACGAAATCGAGGGTCAGCGTTGAAGTTGTGCTGCTCGACTCAGACAGCAAATCGGTGGCGACGGGCAAAAAGAACACTACCGTGCCGGCTGGCGGCTCACGCGAACTGAACCCGTCGTTTGTAGTCAATAATCCCCGGCGATGGGATATCACCAGCCCGAAACTTTATATCGCCCAAACAACCGTTCGCACAGGCGGGAAGGTTCTGGATACGGATACCACTACCTTCGGCATTCGCGAATTCAAATTTACCGCTGACGACGGGTTTCATCTCAACGGCCGACGGGTCCAGCTTTATGGCGTCTGCCTCCACCACGACCAGGGCGCGATCGGAGCGGCATTTTATACCCGTGCGATGGAGAGGCAATTGGAGATTATGCGTGAAATGGGCGTAAATGCCATTCGCACAAGCCACAATCCGCCGGCGCCGGAGATGCTTGAGCTGTGCGACCGAATGGGATTTGTTGTGTGGGATGAGTGCTTTGACAAGTGGGACGCCACCGCCGACCGAGTAGACGGTCAGCCGCCGCTCGAAGAATACGGCGAAAAACAGATTCGCAACTTCGTAATGCGCGACCGCAACCACCCCAGCGTCGTCGTCTGGTCAATCGGCAACGAAATCTCAAGCCGGTCTGCAGATAAGGAAGGCCTGTCGCCCCAACGCGTGCAATTTATGAGCGATTTCGTCCGCAAATACGACCTGACCCGCCCCGTGGGGTTGGTCTGTAACGTTCCGGCTATTGTCCGTCTGCATATCCTCGATGCATTGGACCTCACCGGCTGGAACTATCAGCGAAAATATGCCAGCTTCAGAAAGCACTACCCCGACAAACCCATTGTTTACAGCGAGTCGGCCTCGGCCCTGAGCACACGCGGCTTCTATGAGCTGCCGCTGAAGAAGGCAAAGACCCAGTACTCCAAACAATTCCAGGTTGATTCCTACGACCGTAATTCGGCACAATGGTCCGACATTCCCGACCGCGAGTTTCAACTGATGGAAAAGGACAGGTTTGTGGCCGGCGAATTTGTCTGGACCGGCTTCGACTATCTTGGCGAGCCGACGCCTTACGGCAAGCAGGCACGAAGCTCATACTTCGGCATAGTGGACCTCGCCGGCATCCCGAAAGACAGGTTCTATCTCTACCGCAGTTACTGGCGGCCGGACACGACTACCGTGCACATCCTGCCGCACTGGAACTGGCCCGACCTAATCGGACAAAATGTCCCCGTTTATGTTTACACCAACGGAGATTCGGCGGAGCTGTTCCTCAATGGCAGGTCGCTCGGCCGGCGGACGAAAACAAAGGAGGCAGGCCCGTCGTACTACGGCGTTCTGGACAAGTACCGCCTTTGCTTCGACGACGTCAACTACGAGCCGGGCGAGCTGAAGGCGGTCGCTTACAAGGACGGCAGGGAGATAGGCCGGGCGGTTATGCGCACAGCGGGCGAACCGGCGACCATTCGCCTCACGCCCGACAGGAAGGAACTCTCAGCCACCGGTGACGACCTCTGCTACGTTCTTGTTGAAGCCATCGACCCCAACAGCACAATTTGTCCCCTTGCAGATAATTTGATTCGCTTCAAGGTCGATGGCCCTGCTGAAATCGCAGGCGTTGACAATGGTAATCCGCTTTCGTATGAACCGTTCCAGGCGGACTACAGGAAACTGTTCTTCGGCAAGGCAATGTTGATTCTGCGAACCAAAGAAGGGCAGGTAGGCGACATTTCCGTAACCGCCGAAAGTGATGGCCTTAAACAAGCCGAAATCGCAGTGCAAAGCCGGTAGCCGTTATGGCAGCAGTCACAGAGTGGTCCTCGCCGATGTTACCATACCGGCCGGCCGGATAACAACTCTGTGATGATTGAGCTGGCGGCACCTTTCGATTTGACCGCTGAAAGTTTTGTCAGGAGTTGCTCCTGGCGGTCGGTAAAACATATCGGCCGGTTCAGGTCAAAGTTTTCAACGCCGGCTAATCGCTGAATCTCGGTGCAAAGTTGTTCAATGCCAGTGCCGAGTTTTGCGCTGATGAGGACGGTTTTTGACAGGACGGTTGGTAGCTTTGCGGGGTCAAATCGGGCGGGCAGGTCTGATTTGTTAATAACAGTCAGGACTTTTGTATCGGCCAGTTTTTCAATCAGGCCGGCGGTAAGCTGCTGGTCTGGTTCGCTGTTGTCCAATACTAATAACACCAAATCGGCCTGGTTTATAATTTCCACCGCTGCTTGTTTTGCTGCTTTGTCTATGTCGTCTGTGAGCTTTTCGTCCAGTCCTGCTGTATCAATCAACTCAGCCGCAAGCGGCTCAATGCGACATTCAGCCGAGACCCAGTCGCGGGTGGTCCCTTTGATGTCGGTAACAATTGCCTTTTGTCTTCCCGAAAGTCGGTTGAGTAGTGTGCTTTTGCCTGTGTTGGGCGGCCCTGCGATGACTATCCGACAACCGAACATAATAAGTTTTGCGACACGAGTTGCCTCGATGATGCCTTTGGCTTCGGCGGCGATTTTGTCCGGGTTAATGTTACTCAGCCAGTTTTTTGCGGCAGCCGTAAGGCCTGAATCAGTTTGGTTGAGGATTATTTTTGTCCCTTCGATTGTTTTGGCCTTTGGCAGGTTCAGTTTGGCTTCGAGGGTGATAGTGTTGCCATCAGCAAAGGTTTTGCAAAGCATTTGCCCGGCGGTCAATAATTCCACATCGTGCTGCTGGAGCAGTTGCATAATCTGTTCGACAATAAGCGGATTGCCGTGGCAGTTGATGGCGAAGTTATTATTGCTTTCGCAGCCGATTGTTACCTGGTCGATTGTGTCTGCGCCATTGGCGATTGTGCCTAACAGGATTTTACCCGTTGCAAATTCAGACGTTTTTTGGGTTTGAGGGACAAATATCTG
>CAYUIL010000100.1:5330-7819 GCA_964444715.1 uncultured Pirellulales bacterium
TTGCGCCCGTTCCTTTGCCTGTCATTACGGCGGCAAATACAGACATACTATGAATAACTACTCCCTCGATTCGAGATATTTTTTGTAGGCAAGCGCTATGCCTTTGATGACCAGGTTGGGCACGTAGTTATCGACGAATTCGCAGTCATCTTTAATCAATTTTGCACCTGAGCCGGTGATTACTGTTTGAGGCCAGGCGCCAATCACCTCGGCATAACGCCTGACAATTTCCTGCAGAGAGCTGATGGCCGAATAATACAAACCGGCGTTAATCGCCTCGGCGGTGGTTTTGCCGAAGGGCCATTCCGGCTTCGTTACCGTCACTTTGGGCAGTTGCGCCGTATGGTTGTGCAGGGCATTTGCGCTCATTTCGAAGCCGGGGAGAATCACTCCGCCGCAAAATACCCCGCGGTCATCAACGAGGTCGATGGTTATGGCCGTGCCGAAGTCCGCCACGGCGACCGCGTGCTCCAAGACGGCATAAGCCGCCGATGCCGCCAAAATCCGGTCGGTCCCCACCATATCCGGTTCATCCACTGAAAGCTCAATCGGAAACGGAATGTCCTCGCCTACCAGCAGTATATTTTCGCCGATGGTCTGTTTTACTATGTCACGCACAAGCTCAGTCCACGCGGGTCTTACGGAGCTTGCGATGATGACTCCGTCGCGTTTTGCCTCTTTTGAGCGTTTTGCGACCGGCACCATTTCCCAGGTCGATTTCAGCAGTTCAGTCAGTTCCGCTGTTGCATCGCCCGGCAGCGTCTTTACAAATTGCTCCTCGCCATTGAGAAACAGCCCAATGCCTATATTCGTATTGCCGATATCTATCGCAATCAGGTTCATAACTTGTCTTCTACCTTATTCCCTGCGGATTGTCAATTTATGCCCGTTTATGCTTGGGATGGTTGTTTACTCGGCTGTATTTTCCCGATATAATTATTATATGGACAGGTTTGATTTTCCAAAGGTGCGAAGAGATGTGTTCAAAGTAGCATCGCTTTTTGACGAATCGGATGAGAAGGCATACTGGCTTTCAAAAACCCCCGATGAACGTCTGGAGGCCGTGGAGTTAATGCGGCAAATTATTTATGGCGATGAAGCTGCCAAACGACTTCAAAGAGTTTTTGAAATTACTCAACGCCCATAAAGTTGAGTACCTGCTTATCGGCGGATACGCGGTTAGCTACTATGGCTACCCGCGTGCTACTGCCGATATGGACATCTGGATTGCGATGAATTCTGCTAATGCCGACAGGATTGTTGCGACCTTAAAGGAATTTGGCTTCAACCCGCAGGATTTATCAGTGAATCTGTTTCTCAAGGAAAAGCAAATCATTCGTATGGGCGTGCCGCCTGTCAGGATAGAGCTTGTAACAACGATTTCCGGCGTCAGTTTCAGTGAATGTTATAAAGAACGGGTAGTGGCCGAGATTGACGGTGTAAAGACCAATTTAATTAGCTTGCCCCAGTTAAAAGCCAATAAAAAGGCCTCAGCCAGACACCAGGATATAGCAGACCTCGAAAAGCTGCCGTAAATCTTACTTTTCGGCCTTTGTCTGCTTAACTTTTTTCCAAAGCAGTTCGCAGAGGTCTTTGACTCCCTCGCCCGTTATGGCTGATATTGGATAAATGCGATGCCTTAGTTGCTTTCGTAACTTTTTGACCGTCCCGCCTTTCGGGTCGAGGTCGATTTTATTCGCGACGACGACCTCCTGTTTCTCGGCCAGCAGCTTACTGTACTGCTCAAGCTCGCGGCGAATGCGATGGTAGCTTTTCACGGGGTCGGAGCCGTCGGCAGGCATTATATCCAGGATGTGGACTATGATGCGGGTCCTTTCGATGTGCCGCAGGAATTCAAATCCCAGTCCCGTTCCTTTATGCGCCCCCTCGATAAGGCCTGGCAAATCGGCCATCACCAAGCGACGCTCGTCGGTCAATTCCACAATTCCGAGAATCGGCTCAAGCGTCGTGAACGGGTAAGATGCGATTTTGGGTCTTGCCTTCGAGCAGCGCGAAATGAGGGTGCTTTTGCCCGCGTTGGGCATACCGACCAAGCCGACGTCGGCTATCAGTTTTAGTTCCAGCCGGAGATTCCTTTCCTGCCCCGGCTTGCCCGGCTCCGCGTATCTGGGGGTCTGATGAACCGACGTCGCAAATCGCTTGTTGCCTTTGCCGCCTCGCCCCCCCAGGCAGACGCATACCCTCATACCGACTTCGTTGAGGTCCTTCAGCAGCAAGTCGAGGTCGGCATCGTAAATGAGCGTCCCCGGCGGCACGCGGATTGTCGAATCCTCGCCGTCGGCGCCGGTCTTGTTGTTACCTGAGCCGGGTTTTCCGTTTTCTGCCTGCCAGTGGTGCTTGCCGGCAAAGTCCATAAGCGTGTCGAGATTCTCATCCGTAACAAAATAGACGTCGCCGCCTTTGCCGCCGTCGCCGCCGTCAGGCCCCCCTTTTGGGATGTACTTCTCCCGCCGGAAGCTTACGCAGCC
>CAYUIL010000101.1:0-7818 GCA_964444715.1 uncultured Pirellulales bacterium
GAGGGGATGCTCAACAAGGTAGAGGTGAAGGCAGGGGAATGTCACTATCTGCCGGCGGGGACGGCCCACGCGATTGGGGCGGGGCTTTTGATGGCGGAGATTCAGACGCCGTCGGACACAACGTATCGGGTGTTCGACTGGAACCGTGTTGACAAGAACGGGCGGGCGAGACCCCTTCATATTGAAGAGGCCCTGGAGAGTATTCATTTCGATGCGTCGGGCGACAACTTTTCAGTAACCACAGTCGGGCGGCTCGTGAACTGTGAATACTTCACGGTTGACAAGGGGCATCAGATGCGGAACTGCGAAGTGCTGCTTTCGCCGGGGCGAATGAGGACGGTGATATTATTGAACGGTTTTGGGACCATAGTCAGCGGACAGATGATAATTGATTTCAAGGCAGGTGACACGATATTAATTCCGGCCGTCTACGAAGGAGTGATGCGTTTTTCGGCGGAGACCGAATACCTGACCGTGACTATCTGAGGAAAATAAAATGCAGATTCCAATGCTGGATTTGAAGGCGCAGTTTGCGACATACAAGCGAGAAGTAATGCATGCGATAGAAGAGGTATGCGACAGCCAGATGTTCTGCTTGGGGCCGGCGGTAGAAAGATTTGAAAAGGAGGCCGCCGACTATTGCGGGTGTAAGTATGCGATAGGGGTTTCGAGCGGGACGGATGCGCTATTAGTGAGCTTAATGGCGGCTGGCGCAGGGCCGGGCGATGAGGTGATAACGGCACCATTTACATTTTTTGCGACGGCCGGAGCGGTATCGCGGCTGGGGGCCAGGCCCGTTTTCGTTGACATTGATGCGGACACATACAATATCGACCCGGGCAAGATTGAAGAGAAGATTACAAATAAGACACGCGCTATTATACCGGTGCACCTCTTTGGACAAATGGCGCAAATGAAACCGATTATGGATATTGCGCGGAAGCACAAGCTGATTGTTATTGAGGATGCAGCACAGGCGATGGGGGCGAAGCAGGATGGCTCGCAGGCGGGAAGCATTGGGGACATAGGATGTATTTCGTTCTACCCGGCAAAGAACATTGGGGCTTTCGGGGATGCGGGGCTGGTAACGACCAACAATGCAGATCTGGCGGAGAGAATCAAGCTTTTGAGGATGCACGGCGAAAATCCGAGATATTTTTACAGGATGATAGGCGGCAACTTCCGGATGGACAACATTCAGGGAGCGGTGCTGAGCGTGAAGCTGAAATACCTGAATGGGTGGAACAAAAAGCGGAGAGAGAACGCGGCGATTTACGACGGGATATTTTCGGGAACGATTGTGAAGCCGCCGAAGGTTGAGCAAAACAACGAGAGCATATACCATCAGTACACAATCGTGGCGCCGAAAAGGGACATATTACAGGTGTACCTGGCCAAACAGGGGATTGGGACGGGTATTTTTTATCCCAGGCCGCTTCATCTGCAGGACTGTTTCAGCGAGCTTGGTTACAAGGCGGGAGATTTCCCTGTGGCTGAGGAGCTTGCGGCAAGTGTTTTATCGCTGCCGATTTATCCCGAGCTGACGGCCGGCCAGATAGAATACGTGGCTAAAAAGGTGCTGGAACTTTACAAATAGGATCCGCCACAGGCGGATAAATTTGGAGAACAACGTTTGCTTAAGCCAAGCGACAATCCGCCGATAACCTGGCCCGAGGGGACATCGATTCGGGATTTTGCGGGGCTGTGGTGGGTGGCGCACACAAAGAGCCGCAACGAGAAGGCGCTTGCGCAGGATTTGGTCGGCAGGCAGATTAGTTATTTTTTGCCGATGTGCTGGAAGGTCAGGCGGATTCGCGGCAGGACGATGCGGTCGCTGCTGCCGTTGTTCGGCGGATACCTGTTTTTCTGCGGACAGGAGAGACAGCGTGTTGAGGTGCTGCGGACAAATCGCGTTGCGAACCTGATTGAGGTGAATGACCAGCAGCGATTAGTCGAGGAGCTGTCGCAGATTGAGCAGGCGCTTGGTGCGGGAGCACAGTTATCGCCGCACAAGTATATCAAGGCAGGTCAGCGCTGCCGGGTGATAGGGGGGGCTTTGGCGGGATTGCAGGGAGTAGTGATGAAGACGAAGAACGCAATGCGACTTGTGCTGCAGATAGATATGTTGGGTCAGGCGGCCAGCGTTGAGATAGACGTTGATATGATAGAGGTGATTGAGGAAAACGAGGCGAATCAAGCAGTAGGAGAGCAAAACGGATGAAGGTTTGCGTGGTAGGGATTGGGTACGTGGGGCTTGTGACGGCCGGGTGCCTGGCCGAGGCGGGCAACAACGTCGTATGTGTTGACAACGACAGCAAGAAGATAGATGGATTGAAGAAAGGTGTGATACCGATTTACGAGCCGGGGCTGGGCGAGATAGTGCAGCATAACGAGAAGCTCAAACGGCTGGAGTTCACGACGGATTTGAAATACGGGGTGGATAATTCGCTGATAATCTTTTTAGCGGTGGGGACACCGCCAATGGCGGACGGCTCGGCGGACATATCGGCTATATTGGCGGTTGCCGGAGGGATTGCCGAGCAAATGCGTGACTACCGGATTATCGCAACAAAGAGCACGGTACCCGTGGGGACACATAAGAAGGTGGCCGAGGTTATGAAATCCAAAACGGATAAGCCGTTCGATTATGTGAGCAACCCTGAGTTTTTGAAGGAAGGTTCGGCGGTTGAGGACTTTATGAGCCCGGACCGGATTATAATCGGCGCTGAAAAGCAATCGGTGCGGGAGACGATGAAGCAGCTTTACAGTCCGTTTATGCGAAAAGGCAACCGGATAATATTTATGGACGCTGCATCGGCGGAGATGACGAAGTATGCGGCGAACGTGATGCTGGCGATGCGGATTTCGTTTATGAATGAAATTGCGGCGATGTGCGAGAAGGTGGGGGCGGACGTGGAGTTAGTGCGACAGGGGATTGGCAGCGACTCACGAATCGGCAGGGCGTTTCTATTTCCGGGGGTTGGGTATGGAGGAAGCTGTCTGCCAAAGGACATTCGAGCACTGATTCGCACGGGCGAGCAATACGAGGTGGAGATGAGAATCGCCAGGGCGGCCCAGCAGGCCAATGAGACGTCACAGGAGAGGTTCGCCAGGCGTATATGTGACTATTTCGGGCGGCGAGCCAAGGACGTAGTGCTGGCGGTGTGGGGGCTTGCATTCAAGGCCAAGACCGATGACGTGCGGGAGTCGCCGGCCGTCAACTGCGTGAGGAAGCTATTGGACGAGGGTATGAAGATTCGGGCATACGACCCCGAGGCGGCGGCGACGGCCAAAGCGGCGCTGGGTGATAGAGTAGAGATGTTCGAGAGCGGATACGATGCGCTGGCGGGCGCCGATGCACTGGTGATTTTGACGGAGTGGCAGGAATTCCGCAACCCGGATTTCGAGCTGATTGCCAAAAAACTCAAGAAGCCGATTGTTTTTGACGGCAGAAATCTGTATGACCTCGAGGTCGTTAAAAAGGCAGGGATTGAATACCACAGCGTCGGCAGACCGGATGTTGGATAAGTAAGGCGGTGAACCTATGGATATAGTTATAAAAGCGATTGGGACGGTCATTGTTTGCATTGGGCTGGTGTATCTTATAAAGCCCAAAGTGTTCGGCGGGATTATGAGATTTTTCGCTAAGGGCAACCGCTTGTATTTTGCAGCGTTAGTGAGGTTTGCACTGGCAATCGTATTTTTTATGGGCGCAAGACATTGCGGCATTAAATGGGTAATCGTAATGTTCGGGTTTATTTTCCTGTTGTCGGGGTTATTGATTTTTATATTGGGGATTGAAAAAGCCAAAAGCATCATAAATTGGTACCAGGAACAACCGAATTTTCTGTTGAGAGTTGTGGCAATAGTTGTTCTGGGTGTGGGGCTGATTATCGTGTATGCCGCTTAGGTTGGTTTTATGAAGGCGATTGTAACGGGTGCAGCGGGATTCATCGGGTCACATTTGTGCCAGCGCCTGCTTGGCGAGGGCTGGAGCGTCGTCGGAGTGGACAACTTTGACGACTTTTACGACCCTAAAATAAAGCGTCGTAACATCGGGACCTGCCTGCAAAACAAGCGGTTTCGGCTGGTCGAGGCGGACATTCGCGATTCCGCTGTTATGAATAAGACGGCGGGTGAAGGCGCGGACGTTATAGTCCACCTTGCGGCTAAAGCAGGCGTGCGACCCTCGATTGCCCAGCCGGGGCTTTATGCAGACGTGAACGTAAACGGAACGGTGACGCTGTTGGAGGCGGCCAGGAAGAACCGCATAAGCAAGTTTGTTTTCGGCTCAAGCTCAAGCGTATACGGCAACAACAAGAAGGTGCCTTTTTCGGAAAATGATAACGTTGATTTTCCGATTTCTCCTTATGCGGCGACAAAAAAGGCGGGCGAGCTAATCTGCCATACTTATTATCACCTTTATGGGATTGCGGTAACGTGTCTGCGATATTTTACGGTTTACGGGCCGAGGCAGAGGCCCGATTTGGCCATCCACAAGTTCACCCGGCTTATCGAGCAGGGCAAACCCATACCGGTTTACGGCGACGGCAGTATGATGCGGGACTTTACGTTCATCGACGACATAATCGACGGCACGATGGCGGGCATCGACAGATGCGCGGGATACAATATTTACAATCTCGGTGAATCGAGGCCAATAACGGTCAGCGATTTGATTGTAGAAATTGAAAAGGCGCTGGGGAAAAAGGCGGTGATAGAGTACCTGCCTTTGCAGCCGGGCGACGTCGAAAGAACTTATGCGGATGTTACAAAGGCCGGGAGAGATTTAGGATACGCGCCGAATACGGACATCAGCGTTGGATTGAAGCGGTTTGTTGAATGGTTCAGGCAGGAAAAACCAGGCGGGTAGCAAGAAAAAACCTTTTGATTTAACCGCGTGGAGGGACGATTTCCCTTGATTTTGGCCGGTTGTGGGCCTATAATATAAGGCATAGATTTGCATTGATTACCCAAGGAGGATGGTGTGAACAGATACGCCCGAACGTTGGCAAAGTGGGGTATTGTCTTTTCAGCACTGTATTGCGGTGTGCTGGTGCCGCCGGCATACGGTCTGGAGGAATCCACGGGTCCGGGCGGGTCAAACGCGGCTGCAGTGCACCAACTGGGCGAGACAGGCGAGGAAGTCAACGTCGGATTGATACTATACCGTAACGTGCGGACCACACACGAGGCGTTCACGGACGGTAACGGTGCACCGCACGCGTTCAATTACGATTTTACAGGCGACGGCAATTCGATTCTCGACCACGACACGCAATTGGCCGGGATAATTTCGAGCAGAGGCGGGGCCGCATATCCCAACGACGTCGGAGTCGCGCCCGGCGCAGACATTCACTGTGCGCGGGTCATAAGCAGCGCTGATGATATTTCCTGGTACTGGCTTAGGGATGCGCTGAAGGAGCTTGTTGAGACGCGAAACTGCCGGGTGATTGTCACCGGCTTTGAATTTGACCCGGAACTTACCGACCCCAACGGCAACAGCATCTGGACGGTGCTTTATGATTATTATGCGTATCAGTCCGGCGTAACCTTTGCTAATGCGGCGGGTAACCAAGACACCACTATTACGGTTTTCGGTGACGCTTACAACGGCATTACGACAGGCGGGCTGCGGCTGAACGACCCGAATAATCAGTTTGAGTATCGCAGGGTGGGAACTGCCAGCGGTTCCGGGTTGACGGTGGACGGCAGACGAAAGCCGGAGATAACCGCCCCGTCGGAAAGCCAGACAGTGCCGACTTCGAGCAGTGACACGGCGTGGGCAACGGTGGGGACCACACGGGGGCAGACGAGCTATTCGGTACCACACACAGCGGGGGCAGCGGCGCTGTTGCTTGGACTGGCGGATGAGACGCCGGGGCCGAACGATAATCAAAGCGAAGTCATAAAGGCAGTGCTGGTCAACTCGGCATTCCCGAACGTCAATAATAAGGCAGGAGCTGCCACAAATCCGGCGGATTCTAATAATGCATGGAACGAAGACCGTGGTTACGGTCGGCTGGATGTGCTACGGGCATATCAGACACTGGGTTCGAACGAGGTCGAGCCGAACACAAACACCTCGCAGGACAGGGGCTGGGCGTTCGGCACACTTGCGCAAGGGGAATCGAATGTATATACAATCAGCGTAATAGCTCGGTGCCGGCTGATAGCGACTTTGACGTGGCAGCGAAGGATGGAATGGATTGACAAAAAGCCGCAAAACTACCTTTTGGACCCGGACGAGATATATGCACATTTGGCCGACCTCGATATGATTGTTTATGAGCCGAATGAGCCGAACGCAATTTTCAGCAAAGAACCTTTTGGATTTGACCCGAATGACAATCTGGTGAAATGTGATTTGTTAGTGACGATGCCGGGGGATTATACGATTGTGATAGCCAACGACTCGACCAATGGCGAGATAGCCGATTACGGATTCGCGTTTGAATTGCATCCGATTATGGCTGGCGACCTGCCGCCAGTCGATTATGTTGTGGACTACGCCGACCTTTCTATGTTTACTGAGGACTGGCTCGCAGAGGATTCCGAACTGGATTGGCTGTTAGCGCCGAATGGAATCATCAATTTTGCTGATTTTGCAAAGCTGGCGGAGTGTTGGCTGCAGAGTGACCCGCTTTACTATCAAGGACCATAGGCCGACGGCCTATAATTGCCGACTTGTCCCGGGCTCGGCCAGCAGGTGAAAAACTTAAAACGATGTCTGGGGCACTTCCCGCTTCCCACAAACCACTGCCTTGCTCTTTCCCAAATCCATTGCTACAATCTTTATCGCCGGGCCTTCTTGTGAAAATTTAATTGGCCCTTGAGGCCGATACTAAAATTTTGAGCGGTCCCGGTAACCAGCTCGTTTGGCGGATTATACCGCCCGCGTCGAGGCCTGGCTTTCATCGTTCCTCGGTAGCTAAAAACAAATTCGGGGTAAACTGAAATGTTCGATTATGAGTTGGGTGTTATAATCCTGATGTTGGTTTTCAACGCCATATTCGCCGCATACGAAATGGGCCTCGCCTCCATCTCACGCGCCAGAATTGCCATCCTCGTCAACGAGCATAAGAGAGGCGCCGCAGATGCCGCCTTTATGAAGGACCGAATGGAGGCCAGCTTGGCCGTCATCCAGCTCGGCATTACCCTCTTTGCCGCTATTGCCGCCGCAGCGGGTGGCGTAGGCGCGCAGGCCACCTTCGCTCCATATCTGGCCCAGACCTGGCATATTTCAATGACGCTGGCCAAGGTAATCGCTGTAACGTTTGTAATTATCCCGCTTACGCTCGCCATCATTGTCTTCGCTGAGCTTGTCCCAAAAATGTTCGCCCTTAACAACAAGGAATGGATTGTCCTGCGTCTCTCTCCGATTATGAAGGTCCTCGCGAAAATCACCGACCCTTTTATCTCCGTCATTGAAGTCATAGTCAAAAAAATAGTTGCCGCTATTGCCAGAATACAGCCGGAAACCCACAACGGCCAGACCCCCTGGCTTCACGAGCTTAGGGCCGCTGTCTCGCTCGCCAGGACCTCCAAGCTGATGGGGGCACGTGAAGAAAAAATAGTCCTTGCAGCCGCACACCTCGCTACTCGCCCCGTCCGCGACATTATGATTCCGGCACGCGACATCTCTACGATTTACATCGACAGCTCTCTCCCCGAAGCTCTCATCAAGGCCCATCTCGATATGCACACCCGCTTCCCCGTCTGTATGGTTGAAAACAACCCGCAGTCAATCCAAAGGTATATCAATTTCAAGGATATTGTCTTCGTCCTGAAAGTAAACCCCTCCGACCCGACTATAAA
>CAYUIL010000102.1:0-6078 GCA_964444715.1 uncultured Pirellulales bacterium
CGAAAGCCAGAAACAAATCGTCGCCGAACAACTGCAAAACGCCGTCAGCCGACTTGATTGTGCGCTGCGGATTTACCGGGAAAATAATCCCGCCGGCAAATTGATTTCCAAATACGAAAATGATTACATCAGACCCGTCCGGCAATTATTAGATTGGCTAAAAGCCGGCAAATGGGATACAGCTTCGTCGGCATTAACTGCTTTTGAAAAACCCGACGTAAATACCCCCAAAGACGTTCCGTCGCACCTTGGCGGATTGATTCAAAAAATGGCCAAAACATCACTCGACTCAGTTAAAGAGCTTAAGGACCTGGCGATTTTGAATCCCGACTACCTGAGTAAATTCGCCGGCGCAGCCAGCTTGCAGACGATGGTCCTCGTCGAGCTGGTCAGGCAGTTTGACCGGTTCTACTCCCAGGCCAAAAAGGCAATCAATTGTCTGGATTTCGCCGACCTCGAACACTACGCACTTCGGCTCCTGACCACTGAACAATCGGCAGATGAAAAACTCGAACCGTCCGAAACTGCGCTGTCGCTGCGTGAAAAATACAAATATATATTCGTCGACGAATGTCAGGACATCAATCGCGTCCAGCAGGCAATACTCGATATGTTAAGCTCGCCCGGCAACGTCTTCGCGGTCGGCGACCCCAAGCAAAGCATCTATCGCTGGCGCGGCGCCAGACCCGAAATCTTCCTCGAACATCTCAAACACGCCTCGACTCAGCTGAAAGGCGAAGGCCTCGGCCTGCGTGTTGACCTCAACGTCAACTTCCGCTCCGTCAAGCCAATCCTCGATTTCGTAAATCTGGTCTTTGGCCGGATAATGACCGCCTCGTTTACCAGTATCGATTATGATGCCTCCGCACACCTCCAGCCCGCGCCCGACAATGCTGATGCGGCCACAACCAGCCCTGCCGTCGAGCTGCACATACTCGACAAAGCACAAACCGGCGACGACCAGCTTGTCTCGGCGAAGACCGAAGCCGGACAGGAGGAAGAGCAAACCGATGGTCAATCCTCGCAACCGTTTAGCAGCAGGCAGTTGCAGGCGGCAATGATAGCACAACGCATAAAACAAATGGTCGGCGCTCGTCCCGGCGAAGCGCCGAGCCGGAGCCGGACTGATGCAGCCGCGCCGGCGTTTCATATTCTCGACAAGCTCTCCGGCTGCCCCCGGCCCGTAGAATATCGAGACATTGTCATACTTATGCGCTCGCTCGCCGGCAAAAACGATTTTGTCGAAACACTTCGCCTGAGCGGCGTCCCCGTGAGTTGCGAGGCAACCGCCGGCTACTTCGAGGCAACCGAAATTACCGATATGCTCTCCTTATTGAAAGTCCTCGACAACCCCCGACGCGATATCGAGCTTGCCGCTGTCCTGCGGAGCCCTTTCTTTCGCCTCATCGACTCCGAGCTTGCCAAAATTCGATTGTGGGGCAAAAAGGACAATCGCAAACTTTGCTTTTACGATTGCGCTCTCGGCTGTAGCCAATCGACGGATGACCGCCAATTAGCGGACAAATTAACAACCGCGCTTGCCGCTCTCGAAAATTGGCGGACCGTCGCGCGCCGAGGCCGGCTCGCCGTATTGATTTGGCATATCTATCGTCAGTCCGGCTTCCTCTCATTCGTCTGTGCTCTGCCCGATGGCCTTGCTCGCAGGGCCAATCTGCTCAAACTGCACGACAGGGCCATTCAGTTCGAGGGCTTCGCCGGCAGTTCCGGCGTCCCCTCCCTTACTCGATTCATCGAATTCGTCGAAAAACTCCTCGCCGCCGGCCAGGACTGGTCGCCCGCAGAGCCCGAATCCGCCGCCGGTAACACAGTCCGGATTTTGAGCGTCCACAAAAGTAAGGGCCTTGAATTCCCCGTCGTGTTTGTCGCCGACCTCGACAGCCAGTTCAGCAAAAAGGACTCCAAACAGGATTGCCTCGTCGATGAACAATCGACCCTCGGACTCCGCATCATCGATACCGACGGCAATTCCCGCCTCGACTCGCTGGCTTACCAGGTAATCGAACGGCACGCCCGGCGCAACTCTCTCGCCGAGGAAATGCGCATCCTCTACGTCGCGATGACAAGGGCGATGGACCGCCTTATTCTCGTTGGCTGCAAAGATAAAAAAAGCTGCCAGAACATCCTCACCACCTCACTTCTTTTCGACGACCGGCCCATCCCACACTGGCATCTGGAAACCTGCCGAAGTCACCTCGACTGGATTTTGTGCGCATTGAGCAGCCAACCTCTCCTGCACCAGGCCTTCCAGACCGCTCTGCCGACCCACGCATCCAGCGACAATTTATTCCACGTGCAACTCTACACCCAGCCGGAGCTGGCTCGACTGTCTGCTCTTGTCCAAAACTCAAAACTAAAAACTCAGCACTCAAAACTAAAAACTCAAAAAGGTGCGCACGACTTGGCGCAACTCAAACAATCTCTTAACTGGCAATATTCTTACGGCCACGCGCCTCTCCTGCCAGCTAAAAGAACGGTAACTCAGTGGACGCACCGCAACGACGAATTTGCAAAACTCGACTATTCGATGTCCCTGAGCCGAATGCCAAAAGTAATTCTTACTGCCGAGCAGGTTGACGGCAGAACGATTGGCACAGCAACGCACCTCGTCTTGTCACAGATTGACTTGAACAAACCCATAACGACGGAATCAATAACACGACTGATAGATAAACTCCTCGCAGAAGGCGCCATAACCCGGCCGGTCGCGTCACAAATAGATGTCGAATCAATAGTGAAATTCTTCAAAACCGACCTTGGCCAAATGGTTCTCGATACTTGTTCGCCGGGGCGAAAAAATAATCTCGTCTGGCGCGAATGGCCCTTCACCTTCGCCGTTCCCGCCTCCCAGTGGGTCGAATCTGCTCAACGGACGAACGACGAGCGACGAGCGACGAGTGACGATTCAATCATTGTTCAGGGCATAATCGATTTGCTCATCAAAACGCCAAAAGGCCTTCTGGTCGTTGACTTCAAGACCGACGATGTATCTGCCGACGAGGCGCCTCAGCGTGCCGAATTGTATCGCCCGCAGCTTGACCTTTACGCACAGGCCGCTGCCGCCATCACAGGCCAAAAAATTCACAGCAAATGGCTGTATTTCCTCCGACCCGGTTGCGAAGTCGAGACCTAAGCGCGGACATGTAATGTAATTGAATGGGAGGCAAGGATGAACGGGAAAGCGAGAACGAAATACCTTACAATACCCGCGCTTTTGTTTCAGGCGGCTTTTAGTTGCCTCGCTTTTGCTTATTGCGAACCTGTCAAACTGCTCGGCTCGGATGCCAATGCCGGTGACAGATTTGGCGTCTCTGTCGCAATCGATGGCTCCATCGCCGTCATCGGCGCGTATCAGAATGACTCAAATGGCCCTGACAGCGGGGCCGCATACGTATATGAGCTTTCCGGCTCCCAGTGGGTTCAACAGCAGAAGTTGTCAGCATCTGACGGTTGCCCCGGCGACCAGTTCGGCCGAGCCGTTGCCGTCGAAGGCAATACCATCGTAATCGGCAGCTACCTTGATGACAACAACGACCCGAACACTGGCTCTGCCTATGTATTCACTTGTGCATCTGGTGTTTGGTCTCAACAGCAAAAACTCACCGTCTCCGATGCTAACACCGGCGACAAATTCGGCGGCTCTGTGTCCATCAGCAACGATACGATTGTCGTCGGCGCCTACGGTGACGATGATTACAAGGGTTCGGCTTACGTTTTCACACGAACTGCTTCCGTCTGGAACGAGCAGCAGAAATTGACCAGCTCCGACCGCGCGCAAGGCGACAATTTCGGCTGTAGCGTCGCAATAGATACCAACACTATTATCGTCGGGGCTTATAATCACGACCATTCCAGCTACCAGGATGCCGGCTCCGCCTATGTGTATGAACGACAGGGCACAGCGTGGGTTGAACAAAGTGTTCTGTGGTCATCGGACAGTAATCAGGCAGACCACTTCGGCTGTTCCGTTGCCCTGGACGGCAATTGGGCTGTTATCGGTGCCTACGAATGCGATATCGGTGACGTCTGTGATGCAGGCGCAGCTTATGTCTTTATTAAAAACGACGCCAACTGGGTCGAGCGGCAAAAACTCTTCGACGCAAACGGCCCGAACATCAGCGATGACTTCGGCAGGTCAGTCGCCATCGAAGGCGACACCATCTTGGCAGGTTGCCCCTATCATTTAGTTGACGGCGAACCCGCCGGCGCGGTTTTTGAATTTGTCCGCGATGGCCAAACGTGGGTTCAGCGAGGATTGCTCACGGCCCCCGACTCTAACGAGGACGATGGCTTTGGCTCCTCTGTGGCGTTGTCCGCCGGCCGCCTTGTCGTCGGCTCGTCTTATGACGATGACGCCGGCCTCAACTCCGGCTCCGCACACATCTTCGGCGATACCGTAACTGCCGACTTCGATGGCGATAGCGACGTTGACTTCTACGATTTTGATATTCTGGCGGACTACTGGCTGCAAACCAACCCTTTAGTTGATATTGCCCCGATGCCTGCCGGCGACGGCATCGTTGACATATATGATTTGGCCGTCCTCTGCGACAACTGGCTCGCTGGCAAATAAACTAACCATAACCGGACCGGCGTAGATTAGGCATTTATGGTTTTCCCGCAATCTTTCGGGACGATTATGTTCTCAAATCGTACCTGCTTCCTTTGTCTTTCATCTGTATAATTTGCCCACAGAAGGTTAGTGGGTACATTCCTTTGGCTCTCAAAGAACCATTACGGCTGTTCGAGGCCCTTGTTTTTACAAATATTTTTCCGAGTTCGCGGATTGGGCTTCCCGCCCCTGCCATATCTTCTTTAGCTCCTTAAAGCGTTTATCCGTCACACATCTTATCCTTACCAGGGGGACACCATGTTCCTTGGCTAGACCAAAATTTTCTACTTTTTACTTGACAAACACGCGAAAGAGCCGGTAATATCCGTACGCTGCTTAATAGTGGAAGGTAACGAAGCGATCGTTCAATTAAGAGTGGCCACGTTGGTTTAGGTGTCTTTTTTTTGACTATTCGGCCGCGTGCGCAATGTGTGCTGGCCCTAATCGATGGCACTGATAGTGGAGGAAAGAAAAATGGATTGTAGGAGGCCAAAAAGCGGCGTTGTTGTTATCTTTCTGACTCTTCTTATACCTGTTGGCATCGCCTCATCGTCTGTCCCGCAGTGGGCCCAGCCGCCTATTGAAATTGCCCCAATGGGACCGGAGCCGAATTACTACGCACCAGGCCATACATCTGTTCGCGATATCAACTTTCCCGATGTATGGTTTCCGGAGTGGAACAACGCCCAGCAATGTCACGGCGATGCCGATGGGAAGACCTCAAGTTTGCTCGGCTACCGCGTTTACGTTAATGATTGTTACATGACGATCTATGCGTGGATGTCATCGTATTGTGACCCTATGTCGCCTTGGGACCCGAATGCCGACTTCACACGAGATGGTTTTGTCGATTACCTTGATTACTATGTGCTCGCCTCATGGTGGAAACACAAAGATTGCGGCGTCGGTACCCCCTGTGTGCCGGATAACTGCCCGGGAGTAGAACCCTGGGCCATCGTCTTGGCAGATGATTTTAGAAAGACCAGCGGTGCCCCTGTAACCTCGATACAGTGGTGGGGTGCATTCAGGAAGTGGAAGCAGCCTGACCCGCCTGAATCACAGCCGGAGTCATGGCAAATATACTTCTGGAGCAATCTGCCGGATCCGGACCCGAACGACGACTATTTCCCTGGCCACCAATGGACCTACAGTCAGCCGGTGACACTTCTGCATAAACTCGCTGTCCCCGCTAACCGCGTGACAAGCCAGACGGATGGCCGCACTCGCTACTGGTCGGCCGAGCATCTCGATACGGTCTTCCGCTATACGCTCGACCTCACGCCGACGGAGTATTTCTGGCCCGAAAATTTCTCCACCATCGACGATACTTACTGGATCAGTATCATCGCCGTCTACCCACCCGACGCCAATATGTGCAATCCCTGGGGCTGGAAAGCACGTCCGATGTCCTCATTAGACCCTTCCGTCCTGATTTACTCTTATGACTA
>CAYUIL010000102.1:6088-7658 GCA_964444715.1 uncultured Pirellulales bacterium
AAACTATGTGGCTGACCCCCACTGGATTGTTCCAATGCTGCAGTCCTATGAACTCGACCCGGAGACCATCGGTAGCGGTTGGGACTTGGCATTCATCCTGGGCACCGACCCTAACTGGCTCAAATGGCAGCAGCCATACACAGGAATTCGTGACTGGCCTGATTACGAGGATATATTCTCTTCTGCCATTGAAAACGAACAGGGACAGATCCCGCCCACTACCCCTGTTCCCGCCGATGACTGGCTCTGCCAGAGAACAACACCCGTAACGGGCATCGCCTGGTGGGGGTCATATATAGGGTACCGATTTGACCCCTGCGAAGCGCCCTGGTCAGCTGATTTGTACACACGACCCGAGTACTTCCTGCTTTCTATCTGGACAGACGTTTCTGCCGACGACCCGGAAAACCAATACGCCTTTAGTCACCCCGACAGAAAACTCTGGGAGTACAAGGCGTATAATTACGATGAAGTCATGGCCGGTTACGATCGCTTCCCCGACAGCAACTCGGACCCGTGCGAACCTGTATTTCGCTACTCCGTGCAACTGCCGGAGCAAAACTGGTTCTATCAACCCGATGTCAACGGCATTTATTGGCTAAGAGTCCTGGCCGTCTTCACCGAGGAAACGGACTATCCCTGGGGTTGGACCAACCACGAACATGTCTTTAGTGATTACGCCGTAACAGGCCGACATGGCGGCCCGTTTTTTAATTGGAGCATGCTCACCAGTGACTTGTCATTTGAACTGTTTACTCTTCCCGACGAGTGCTGCGAATCCGCCGACTACAACTATGATTGCATCGTTGACTACTTGGATTTGAAACGCTTCACTGATGACTGGCTCTGGATGGGATTCCCCGGCGGATATGCGGCGCCGGATATGGATTGCGACGGTGATGTCGAATTCTCAGACCTTGCCTATTTTGCCCTACAGTGGCTCGAAATAACACTCGACCCAAACGCATGCGCTGACTACGATGGAGATGGTTATGGTAGTCCCGGTGTGCACTGCTGTCCATTCCCGCAGACCGACTGTAATGATGCCGACCCTAACATTAACCCTGGTGCAACGGAGATATGCAACAATGGAATCGACGACGACTGCGACGGATTTGCGGACTGTAATGATGTCTTTTGCTTCTGTATCGACGAAGACGGCGACGGATACGGAATCAATGTGACTCCCTGCTGCCCGTATGCCGGCATTGACTGTAACGACAACGACCCAAATACGTATCCCGGCGCTACTGAAATCTGCGACGGCAAAGACAACGACTGCGATTCAATTGCAGACAACGTCGATATGGACGATGACGGCTACATAGACCAGAGCTGCGGCGGTAATGACTGCAACGATAACGACCCGAATATACATCCAGGTGCAATCGAACTCTGCACCAACGGCAAAGACGATGACTGCGACGGCTTTATCGATTGTAACGATACCGATTGCTTCTGCCCAGACGCAGACGGCGATGGATATGGCGTAACCGTATCGCCGTGTTGCCCGTTTGCAGGCATTGACTGCAACGATAACGACCCGAACATTAATCCCGGCGCAACTGAG
>CAYUIL010000103.1:0-7615 GCA_964444715.1 uncultured Pirellulales bacterium
CCATAATCTTTCGGATGAGCAAATCGAAGCTGGCATCAGCCGCCTCGAACTGATAACCCTCATTCTCAAGCTCCTGGACGCGTACGAGAATCTTTCTTGCTAATTTCCAGTCCTCGGTGATTTTCGCCTTTTCGAGTTCGGCGAGGATGTTGGATTTGCCGCTCAGCTCGCTGATGAGAAAGCGTCGCTCGTTGCCGACCAGTTCAGGGTCAATGTGTTCGTATGTGCGTTTGTTTTTGCGCAGGGCATCGACGTGCATTCCCGCCTTATGGGCGAACGCGCTTTCTCCGACGTAGGGCATATTCATTAACGGCGTCAGGTTGCAAATCTCGAAGATAAAACGGGACGCTTTGGTAAGCGACTTTATTTTTTCCGGCGTGAGCACGCTAAAGCCCATCTTGAACGCCAGGTTCGGGACGACGGTGCACAGGTTGGCGTTGCCGCATCGCTCGCCGAGTCCGTTCATTGTTCCCTGCACGTGCCTGGCTCCTGCGTGGACGGCCGCGATAGTGCCCGCAGTTGCGCAATCGCAGTCATTATGGGTATGAACGCCTACCGTCAGGGGGCTTAGCGCGTTGCAGACGGTCTTTGTAATGTTGTAGACGTCGTTGGGCATCGTTCCGCCGTTGGTGTCGCACAGCACGATTGCATCTGCTCCCGCCTCGGCGACCGCCCGCAATACCTTCATCGCATACTCCGGATTTTCTCTGTATCCGTCGTAGAAATGTTCGGCGTCGAAGATTGTCTCCAGCCCACGTTTTTTCAGAAACTGTATCGACTCAGCGCACAGATTGATATTCTCATCGAGCGAGCAGTTGAGAACGCTGGTAACGTGCAGGTCCCAGCATTTGCCGACGACGGTGGCAGCAGAGGTCTTGCAGGTGACAATCGAATTAAGGGAAGCGTCGTCGTCCACTTTGGCGCCGGCCCTTCGCGTGCTGCCGAAGGCGACGATTTTGCAGTTGCGCAGACCCAGCTTCATCGCCTCGGCAAAGAACTGCGTCTCTTTTGGCCCGGATGCCGGATACCCGCCCTCGACGTAATCGACGCCGAGTTCGTCTAAGCACCTAGCGATTGCGAGTTTATCCTCGACGGAGAAGCTGACCCCCTCGGTCTGCATTCCGTCTCGCAGGGTCGTGTCGTAAATTTTTATCCTTTCCATAGTTGCTTGATTTTAGCTCCTGCCTGCTGATATGTAAAGTGTGTTAAACCGCTATCCTGCAGGGAGGGCTGGCCCCGCCAAACCTGCTAAAAAAAGCAGAATGCCCCCCTTTTTCGCCTAAAAATTCTCATCCTTTTAGCTTGACAAAGGAAGTTGAGGGGATATAATTTATTGTATAAAAGAGGATAAGTCAATTTCGTAGGAGGACACGAAAATGAGGCACACACTCGCAATAATGATTGTGGTGTTGGCATTCTTCTGTCTTGTTGGCCAGCTTTATGGGGAAACCATTTACTTCTTAGTCGCCGAAACAAACACTCCTCCCGTTTATGGCGACTCGTATGTCCTGCCGTTAACCGAACCGAATGATATCGCCCATGCCCGCGACTTAATCGCTCATGGCCCATCTATAGGCCAGCCAATTGTCGTCGCGACAGTCGCCTGCGGCTCCGACTGCATCAATCGGGACTACCTCAATCCGGATAAGCCGGCCTGGTACTGGCACGTCGCTGATTTCAATTCCTTTACTGATTCAGTGCCGCCGCCGGATGGCTACACCAGGCCTTTATCTGTGAACTGGGATTGTCAATCCGACGGGTTTATTGCCTGTCCTTTATATACTGTCGTTTACGAGCTGGGCGCAGACCCAAAACACTGGAGACGCGACTTCGATGACGATGACGATGTCGATTTCCTGGATTATGCTCCTGTGAGCGGCAACTGGGATAATAATTGTGTCGGGCCGGGCTGGTGCGGCGGCACCGACCTCGACCATAGCGGCAAGGTGGATTACAATGACCTTGGATTATTCACCGATGCCTGGCTTAGTCCGTATGCCGATGTGCCCACCCCGGGTAGTAGTATCGAGTTTCCTTGTTGGGCCTGGAGATATCAGTGCTATGGCGACGCAGATAACGAGAAAACTGTCGCGGGTTATCGCGTTTACACAAACGATGAAGATATCTTTAATGATTGTCTGGGCAAACCCTGTGGTTGGCCGTGTGAATATCCCAATGAAGGTTATAATCCCTGCGCAGATTTCAACAGGGACTACAAGGTCTACGATGATGACTTGGCCATATTGCAGGCAAACTGGCAGAAGAAGGATTCGGCGTTAGAGCCGCCCTGTCCGCCGGAGCTGATATGTCAACCTTAGCGAGGAGCGTATAGGGGAATTGTTAAGTGTTACAACTGGATGTATTCCTTCGGCTTGAAGGTGGTCTCCATCGTCCAGACGGTTGCCTTGCCGCGTTTTAGACAGTAAACCACAAGAACGTCGTAACCCTCCCTGTCCACCCACTCTTTCAGGAACGGAAAATCCTTCACGACCTGCTTTTTTAGTTCGAGGTCTTCTATTTCCTCCACCGAGCCGGATATACGCACTTGTTTACCCTGTTCGGCGTTGTAGAAACATAGCTCGACGTTTTCATTGCTCGAAAGCTGTCTGTGCACGTCTTTGTTTTCGCCGGTATTGAATATGATGCCGTTGTCATCCGCCTTATAAAGCATCATCATCCTGACGTGCGGCTTATTGTCTTTCGCCGTCGCCAGTGCAAACACCGGACTGTTCCTTATAAACTCAAAAACCTCGCTCTTGGTCATAGAACTGTCTCCTGTCCAAAAAATTTACCGCAGAGCACTCTTTTATTACAGACGAGGAAGCAGAATATTAGAAAATTTCTGTGAGAGTGCTACTAATCGTTTCATTTCGTCGGTATCCACCTGCAGAAAATCTCCGGGATATCTCGACTGGACTCCGTGGACCGTCAGGGCATCCGATTCTTCGGCCAATTTCGCAAGCTTTGTTTCAAACGGTGATGCTAATTGGATAAGCCGCCGGAGGTCGTGGGTTTTGGGGGCTTCAATGCCCTTAAGGGTGAGAAACGCCTTGAGAAGTTTCTCTACATATTGCTGACAATGAAAACATACTGCTTCAGCCGGACAATGAGCACTGGCCATCAGTATTTCAACTGTTGACCAGTCACTCTCGGCCTTTGCCAGCCATTGCTCGATCGCTTTACGGGTTTGGTCGCTCATAAATGACCTTTCCGTATTTATCTGCAAAATAAACAATATGATTGACGACCGTTCGCCATTGCAAATACTCCTCCGGTGTCTCTACGACAATATCGAATCCGGCGGGAAAATCGCCCAGCAGTCGTCGAACGGCGCCATATCTTCTTCCGGGCGGCAGTTTTGTGCGGGCCACTACAAGCAGGTCAATATCTGAGTCTTGCTTGGCTGTGCCCTGCGCGTGTGAGCCGAATAAAATCACCTTCTCGGCCCCAAACTCCTCGCCGATTCGCCTGCCAAACTGCTCTATCTCATTCATCGCTACCATTTTTCAGCCACAGAGTTTATTTTAAGCCACAGCCGCTCTGTGGCAAAATGAAAAATGTTTTTCTCTGTGGCTATAAATCACAAGCGACGAGCCACGGGTCACGAGCCATGGGTAATTCGCTCCTGTCCGCCCATATAGGTCTGCAGCACCTTCGGCACATTCACCGAGCCGTCGGCGTTTTGATAAAACTCTAATATCGGTATCAAAATCCGCGGGCTTGCAATCACCGTATTATTGAGCGTGTGGCAGAACACGTTTTTCTTTGTCGCTGACTCTTTGTATCGCAGGTTCATTCGTCTGGCCTGAAAATCATAAAACTTGCTTGCGCTGTGCGTCTCGCAGTAATTGCCCCGCGACGGCATCCACGCCTCGATATCATATTTTTTCGCCTGGCCCCGCCCCAGGTCACCCGTGCAGACAACCACGACCCGGTAGGGCAGCTCCAGCGCGCGCATTACCACCTCGGCGTTACTTAGAATCTCCTCGTGGTATTTATTGCTCTCCTCAATGCTGTTTTTGCATATCACCACCTGCTCGATTTTGTCGAACTGATGAATCCTGTAAAGGCCGTAAGTGTCTTTTCCCGCTGCTCCCGCCTCACGCCGAAAACAACTCGACAGTCCTACGTATTTTAACGGCAGCTCTTTCTCATCCACAATCTCTCCCATTCGATATGCCGTCAGCGGGACTTCTGCTGTCCCCGCAAGGTTCAGCTCATCTTTCTCCATTCGATACGTCTGCTCTTCCGAGCCGGGATAAAACCCCGTTCCCTGCATCGCCTCATCCTTCATCAATAACGGCACCGACATCGGCGTATATCCCCTCGCCACCATCACGTCCATCGCGAACTGCAGGACTGCCCAATGCAGTCGTGCGCCGTCGTCCTTGAGAAAATAACTTCGCGTCCCGGCCAGTTTTACGCCTCGTTCGATATCAATAATGCCCAGTTCGAGTCCCAACTTCACGTGGTCCTTCGGCTTAAAATCAAACTGCCGAACCTGACCCTCTCTTCTCAATTCCACGTTTTCCGTGTCGTCCTTGCCCAACGGCACGTCGTCATCCGCCGGCTGCGCCACAAGCAGCATCAACGCGTCAAACTCCGGCTGCAATTGCTTCACTTTTTCTTCAGATTGTGGCTCTTCGGCCTTTAATTTTGCCAGTTGAGCAAGCGCCTCCTGCTTTTCCTGTCCTGTTGATTTGGGTATCAGTTTCCCGATGCGGTTTTTCTCCGTTGCGATGTCCTGCAGTCGTTGCTTTGCTGCCAATAGCACTGTATCCACTGCCAGAAGCCGGTCTATATCCACCTCGATACTCTTGTCTTTGGCCGCCTTTATGAACCGCTCCGGACTTTCCCGTATTTGTTTAATATCAATCATCGTCTTCTGCCTTTAGTCCTCGTATCTCTTCACAATAACCACGTTATTTTGCCCGCCGAATCCGAACGACTCCTTCATTGCAATATCAACTCGCATTTTCCTCGGCACGTTGGGCACGTAATCCAAATCAAGTTGTGGGTCGGGGTCATTGAAATTTATCGTCGGCGGCACAACGCTGTCGCGTATCGCCAGCACGCACGTAATCAGCTCAGCCGCGCCGGCCGCCCCGATTAGGTGCCCCATCATACTCTTGACGCTGCTGACGGGTATCTGCTTCGCCCTTTCTTTGAACACCGCCTTTATCGCCTTTGTCTCTATCGAGTCGTTCTCCTGTGTGCTTGTGCCGTGGGTGCTTACGTAATTCACGTCCTTGTAGCTTATCCCTGCATCTCTGATTGCCGCCTCCATTGCCTGTATCGCCCCACGGCTCTCCTCGTGCATATCTGTAACCCGGAACGCATCCGAGCTGCTGCCGTAGCCGATGACCTCCGCCAGAACGGGTGCGCCTCGTTTTTTCGCCGACGTTAAACTTTCCAGTATCACTATCGCCGCACCCTCGCCCAATACAAATCCGTCCCTGCTCGCGGTGAATGGTCTCGACGCCGTCTGCGGGCTGTCGTTTCTCCTCGATAGCGCCGTGAGCCGATTAAAGCCGGTAAGCCCCAACGGGTGTATCATTGAATGTGCTCCGCCGGCAATCATAATATCCGCGTCGCCCCTGCGAATCGCCATCATCGCCTCGCCAACTGCCTGTGTGCTGGCCGCACAGGCCGTTAGACAGCTCCGCACCAGCCCTCGTGCCCCTGTCAGCATCGCCAGATGCGCAGCCGGCATATTCGCTTCCTGCTCAAGCTCGTGCATAGCGCCCATCTTTGCCGCCGCCACATCCGTCCACTTGGCCCAATCCATCACGTTGTTCTGGTTGTCCCATCCCGCCGCGATAGCGCCGAAGAAAGCATCGTGGTTCGCCGCACCTTCGCCTGCGCCAAGGTATATGCCCATTCGCCTTCGGTCAATACCGTCGGCTGGGCTGGCGACCTCGACATCTATATGGGCCTGCCTGCACGCCTGCGATGCCGCCCCGATAGCGAACTTGCTGCCCCGATTGCCGTCCTTGTGCAACTGTGGGTTCTTCGTGTGTTTCGTAAAGTCGTAGTTCTTAACCTCAGCGCTGAATGTCGTCGGAAACGTCGAGGCATCGAAAATTGTCGTCTTGGCGATGCCGCTTTTGCCCACCAATATCGCCGACCACGCCGTTTCCACGTCGTGTCCTAATGGGCAGACGATGCCCATCCCGGTTATCACTACACGCTTGTTTGTTTTGTTATTTACCATTCGGTCTAATTCTCAAATCTTTTGAGTACCAGCGCCGCGGTTTGTCCGCCGTAAGTATAGCCGCAGCACAGCACGTAGCGAATCTCTGCCTTTTGCTCTGCCATTATAATATTTAGATTGCATCCGGCCGCTTTTCTTGTGCAGTTCTTCGCCGATGGTATCCTGCCGTCTCGCATTGCGCAAACCGCCGCGACCACGTCCAGCCCGCCGCACGCAGCGCCGGTGTTACTAAGCATACTTTTTGTCGGCCAAACGGGCACTTTTGCCATTGTCCCGCCTAATACTGCCTCGATGCCTTTTGCTTCTGCAAGGTCGTCTTGCGGTATCCCTGTGCCGTGAGGAATAATCAAGTCGATATCCTGTGGCGGTATATTTGCCTGCGCAAGTGCCTTCTCAATCGCGATAGTAACGCCACATCCATCCGATTCGATATGTTCGTATGCCGGATTTATACAGGCGCTTTGGCCGGCGCCGACCAATTCAGCGTAAATCCTCGCGCCGCGTTTAGTCGCGTTATCGAGATTCTCCAGCGCGACGATTCCAGCACCATCCCCGAACACCGCGCCGCTCGCATCTGCGTCGAACGGCCGGCACGCACCTTCAGGGTTGTCGTTGTGCCGGCTCGTGGTCCTCTTGAGCAGGCACTGACGCATTATCAATACCGGATCTACCTTTGCCTCCGCGCCGCCAGCCAGTGCAATGTCACTGCCGCCTCGCGTGATGACCTCAGCCGCCTCCGCTATCGCTATGTGCCCCGAAACCTCCGCGCAGGTGATTGTGTTACTCGGCCCCTGAATATCGTGAATAATGCCTACGTGGCAGGCGAGCATATTCGGCAGATACTTCAATAGCCACAAAGGTGTCACTAACTCGATTCCCTCTTTGCCCCATTTGCGAATGTCGAATCTGCCGTCAGTGATGCTTTTCGCAACTGCCGGCGCAAGCTCGCAGGGGTCGCAGCTTATCAAGCCGGCGCCGATGTTGACAGCCATCCTTTCCGGATTGACGTTTATCTTTTGTTCGTCGACGGCCCTGGTGACAAGCCCACTGTCCCTTACTGCCTCATCCGCCGCTATCACCGCAAGCTCAATGTCTCGAGACATCAGCTTGGTCGCCTTGCGGAAGCTCTTGGGGACATATTGCTGAACCTTGTATTCCTCAACCTCGCCCGCCAACTGGCAACCGAACTTGGCCGGGTCAAATGCGGTGGTCCGTCTTATCCCGCATTTGCCTGAACAAAGCCCCTCCCACGTCTGACGGGCCATCAAGCCCAGCGGGCTTACCACTCCGATGCCTGTTATCACCACACGGGTCCGTCCCACCGGCGCTGCCTCCTACCTTTTGCTTTCCCGGCTACGGCTCGGCGTCGCCTTACCTTCTATGGTTATATCATCGCCTTCG
>CAYUIL010000104.1:0-7557 GCA_964444715.1 uncultured Pirellulales bacterium
GGTAAATGATGATGATGAGAACGGTTATGCTGATGACATTTACGGTTATGACTTTTGTACTTGCGACGATGGAATACGTGATTCGGATCCTAACGATGACTTTGGGCACGGCACTCGCTGTGCAGGTATAATTGGGGCCGTGGGCAATAATTTACAGGGCGTAACGGGCGTCTGCTGGAACGTGAAAATAATGGCCTTGAAGTGGATCTCCTCTGATGATCAGGGGTACACATTAGATGCTATCGAGTGCATTGGCTATGCCGTTGAGATGGGAGCAAAGGTTCTAAGCAATTCGTGGGGTTGGTATCAATACGACCAAGAGTTGAAGAATGCCATCACGGCTGCTGATGTAGAGGGGGTTTTGTTCATAGCGGCTGCGGGGAATGATGGTTCTGATAACGATGGCTTGTCTCCGCTTTATCCGGCCAGTTATAATTGCGATAATATCATTTCCGTAATGGCTACCAATGCATACGATGAACGGGCAATATTCTCTATTGATAAAAGCTCAAACTTTGGGGCGACTTCCGTTGACTTGGCAGCGCCCGGGACGTTTATCTTAAGCTGCTCGCTTTACGGATTATATACCTATAAGTGCGGTAGGTGGGCGGCTGCGCCACACGTAGCCGGGGCCTGTGCGCTTGTTTGGTCGATGAATCCTTACTTAAGCCATTTGCAGGCGAAAGACGTTATTCTCAACACGGTTGACAAATTGCCTGCATTGGAGAACGACCCCTATGATGGCCGGCTTTGTCTGACCGGCGGCCGGCTTAATCTACATAATGCGGTTTTTGGGGCGGCAAAGTATGGGGACATTCTCAACAAGGTTGATAATATCAATGACGGTGATTCGGTCCTGCCCGAAGATGAGATAACCTATACTGTTAGTTACGCCAATCCACCTGTCGGCGACCCTAACTTTGTCGGAACACTCACTGACGTAAATATCATCGATTATCTGCCGGAAGAGGTTGATTATAAATCATCCTCGCCTGAAGGTGACTACGACCCCATTGCTCGAACCGTCACCTGGAATCCCGGAATTCTTTTGCCGGATGACAACGATACATTAACACTCACCGTGCGAGTGAATAACCTTGCCGAGCCGTGCGGAGTAATCATCAATCGTTGTGTGCTCGAAGCCAACGAGATTCGGCCTGCCTTTGCAGCCGAGATTACCGATGTGAACGCCTGGAGCCCGCCGGTTATCTATGTTGACGTAAATGCCGCCGGTAAGAGCAACGGGATGTCGTGGAAGAATGCCCTCAAAGACCTGCAAACGGCGCTTGACAGGGCACAGGCCGGCTACGGCAGCTCTATCTGGGTCGCTTCAGGAACTCACAAACCCCGTGTTCCAGCCGACCATCCAACCTTCCAACTCATCAATGGCGTCCCTGTATATGGCCACTTCGCGGGCGATGAGACCTCACTTTCACAACGTAACCTCAACAACCCCGCTAATGAAACCATTCTCAGTGGAGCAGGTCTTTACGCCATCTACGTCATAACCGCTTCCGACGTTAACCAGAGCACAATTCTCGACGGCTTTTCAATAACAGGCGCCTTCGGCGAGGAGTCCGCCGGTGTCAAAATTAAAGACGCCAACCTCACGGTTAAGAATTGCCTTATCGACGGCAATGACAGTGTAAATTACGGAATATATGCAGGAGGTTCGGGTTTCATAGTTGCCAACTGCACAATTCAAAACAATAGCTCCAAGGGAATATATGCATACTTTTATTATAACGAAAACATCCCAGAAACACGAATTGTAGACAGTACTATATGCAACAATGGGCAAGACGGCATATTCCTCAATGCCATCAACTCACCTGCCGCGATACTAAACAACTTGATTCACGACCACAGTTCCTACGGCATCCGCCTCTATGCAAGTCAGTCGTGTACCCCAGACATAACAATCCGAAACAACACAATTGTCCGCAATGGATCCTACGGGATTTACCCGGATGTCTGGGTGGCTCCAGAAGTTTCCAACTGTATTATTTGGGGGCACGATAGCGAATTCGCGTGGTGGGGTTGGGATGGTACATTCTACGCCACATATTCCTGCATTCAGGAGGATTCTCCCGGCCAGTATCAAGAGCCGGGCAATAGCAATATCCCTTCTGACCCGTGCTTCGTCGACGCCGACGATGCAAATAATTTCCACCTCAAGCCGGATTCAGATTGTATAGATGCAGGCGACCCGTGCTTCAACGACTTCAATGACAGAGACATCGACCAGCAACTGCGGGTAATGTGCGGTGGTGTGGATATAGGCGCGGATGAAGTGGCATACTGCGGTGCTGACAACTGCTTCCCGCCTGAACTGCCGGAGTATAATGACTGGGTCACAATGGGTAAGCCCGATTGCTGGTGTGCGCCACCCGCTGGCAGCGGCTACCAGTGCGACGGCGACGCAGATGGCAAGAAAAGTGGCGCGGGCTACCGCGTTTACGCTGGCGATGCGACAATCCTGACGAACAACTGGAAGAAGAAAATCACTGATCCGACGCTGAATCCGTGCGCTGACTTCGACCACAAAGCGAGCGGCGCGGGCTACCGCGTTTACGCTGCTGATGCGACAATCCTGACGAACAACTGGAAGAAGAAAGACACCGCGCTTCCTTGTAACTGCCCAAGACCGTAATAACCGGATTGAGACTCTATTGACAAAGCAAAACCACAAAGGCCCTGCGGTTACCTGCAGGGCCTTTGTGTTCTCATGCCAAAAGAATGACGCTGTACTTTAATACTTGGCACGCCAACCAAAAGAGAGGCCTGGCTCTCACCAATTCACAATCTACCGTTGGAGACAAATAAGCCATCTCTTTTTAACGATTGTGTGAGTTGGTCGTAGGTCGTTAGTCTTTGGTCTGCAGTCCTCCTGTCTTACGTCTTCTGCCTTCCATCTTGAAATTGCCCTGTCCGCCTGTCTTGAGCGACCTGTGGTGAGCATGGTCGAACCAAGTCGAAGGGCTGAATGCAATCTTAAATTAAAAAATCTTCATTGACATCCGGCGGCAAAACTGCAAAACTGCTTGTTTTTAATGCGTTCGGACCTAATAGGGCCGATTGATGATTCTTGATTTTGAGGCAAAAGGAGAAGTGAAATGGGCAGTGAAATGAAATCGATGACATCTCTGATGACCGAAGAGCGCAAATTCCCGCCCCCTAAGTCGGTTACCGCCGGGGCGCACATCAGCAGTATGGAGCAGTATCAGCAGATGTGGGACCAGTCAATTAACGACCCCGATAAGTTCTGGCTGGAGCAGGCCAAATCCCTTACCTGGTTCAAGGAGCCGACGAAAAGCTTGGAGTTCACGTGGGATACGAAGAATCGGAAGATTGAGCACGCCTGGTTTGCGGACGGCGAGCTGAACGTTTCATATAACTGCTTAGACCGGCACTTGACGACGGCTACGGCAAACAAGACAGCAATAATCTGGCAGGGAGAGAAAGAGGATGCGGTCAGAAAATACACGTACGAGCAGCTTCACAAAGAGGTGTGCAAGTTCGCCAACGTCTTGAAGTCGAAGGGCATCAAAAAGGGCGACCGCGTGGCGATATATCTGCCGATGGTCCCGGAGTTGGCGATAGCGATGCTGGCCTGCTCACGTATCGGTGCCATTCATTCAGTGGTCTTCGGCGGCTTCAGTGCCGATTCCCTGAAGGATCGTATTAACGATTCTAAATGCAGGATATTGGTAACGAGCAACGTCTCGCTCCGCGCCGGCAAGCATATCAAGCTCAAAGACATCGCGGACAAAGCCCTGGCGAATACGCCGAGTATTGAGGCCGTTATAGTCGCCAAGGTCAGCGATGAGCCGTGCAATATGCAGGCGGGAAGAGATACTTGGTATAACGATGAGATAGCAAAGGCCGGCGATAAATGCGAGCCGGAAAAGATGAACGCGGACGACCCCTTGTTTATCCTTTATACGTCGGGTTCGACTGGCAAGCCCAAGGGTGTGGTGCACACAACGGGTGGGTATCTGGTGCACGTCGCTTTCAGCCACAAGGTGATTTTCGACGTGCACGACAAAGACGTGTACTGGTGCACGGCCGACATCGGCTGGGTGACAGGGCACAGCTATATCGTTTACGGGCCGCTGGCCAACGGCGCAACGAGCTTGATGTTTGAGGGCGTCCCGACGTATCCTGACGCGGGGCGGTTCTGGCAGGTCTGCGACAAATTCGGCGTGACGATATTCTACACCGCGCCGACGGCGATACGTGCGTTGATGCGACAGGGCGATGAGTGGCCCGCAAAGTACAAGCTGGACACCCTTCGTATCCTCGGCACGGTAGGCGAGCCGATAAACCCCGAGGCCTGGATTTGGTATTACGAAAAAATCGGCCATAGTAAATGTCCCATAGTCGATACGTGGTGGCAGACGGAGACGGGCGGGATACTGATAACCCCCCTGCCGGGTGCGCATACGCTCAAACCCGGCAGCGCCTGTCGGGCGTTCTTCGGAGTGGACCCGGTGATTTTGCGCGACGACGGGACCGAATGCGCGGCAAATGAAGGCGGCAAACTGTGCATACGCAAGCCGTGGCCTGGGTTTATGAAAACGATGTGGGGCGACCACGAGCGGTTTATCGATACGTATTTTGTGATGTTTGAGAATGTGTATTTCACAGGGGACGGCTGCCGAAAGGACGAGGACGGCGACTACTGGCTGATGGGAAGAATCGACGACGTGGTGAACGTTTCAGGGCACCGAATCGGCACGGCGGAAGTCGAAAGCGCTTTGGTAAGCCACGAGAAGGTGGCGGAGGCGGCGGTTACGCCTATTCCGCACGAGATAAAAGGACAAGGGCTTTACGCCTTCGTTACGCTGAAGGAAGGGATTGTGGAAAGCGAGGAGCTGAAAAAAGAGCTGCTTTTGCACGTTCGCAAGGAGATTGGGCCGATTGCGGTGCCGGAGGCGATACAGTTTACGCCTGCGCTGCCGAAGACGCGGTCGGGCAAGATTATGCGAAGGATTCTGCGAAAGATTGCGGAAAAGAACACCTCCGACCTTGGAGATATCACTACGCTTGCGGACCCCACCGTGGTTGAGGCGCTGGTCAAAGGCCGGGGCAAATAAATTGCCGATTGTCGATTGTCGATTGGCGATTCCGCCGAAGGCGGATAAATGTCGATTTCCGATTGTCGATTGAAAGGAAGAGATATGAATGGAAACACAATCGAGGTCAAAGACAGGACGTCGAACCCTGCGCCGCTTGGGCTTCTCGGGTTCGGAATGACAACGGTCCTGCTGAACCTGCATAACGCGGGATTTTTCGAGCTGGGGAGTATGATTCTGGCGATGGGGATATTTTACGGGGGGCTGGCCCAGATTATCGCCGGGATAATGGAATGGAAGAAAGGCAACACGTTCGGGACAACCGCGTTCACATCTTACGGCCTTTTCTGGCTCACGTTAGTATGGCTCATAGTCGCACCGAAGCTCGGAATAGCCGAAGCCGCGACAAGCGGAGCGATGGCGGCGTATCTGTTTATGTGGGGCCTGTTTACGTTTGTGATGTTTATCGGCACTTTGAAATTGAACAGGGCCTTGCAGGTCGTGTTTTTATCACTGGCAATACTGTTTTGGCTGCTCGCAATTAAAGACCTTACAGGCAGCGCCCAATTAGGCAAAATAGCCGGCTACGAGGGTATCTTCTGCGGCTTCTCAGCCATTTACGCCGGCCTTGCCCAGGTCCTCAATGAATGTTACGGCAGGATAGTTCTGCCTTTGGGGCCGGTTAAAAAATAATCACAGATTACGCTGATTTCTTAACATATTTAGCCCTGCCATTTATGGCAGGGCTTTTTCTTTTTTAATCGCTGATTACGCGGATTTTTTAAACCACTCCCGGAAGGGATGGCTTACGCCAGAAGGACACCGAGAAACACGAAGATTTTATCTATTGCCACAAAAAAGCACAAAAGGATTGAGACACGGATTTACCCCATGAGATAGCGAAGCGGCATCTCACGGGGTGAACACGGATTTACGCGGATTTTTTAAACCACGAAGGACACCGAGAACCACGAAGATTTTCTTTTATTTTGCATTTTTCTTCGTGTTCCTTCGTGTGCTTCGTGGTGAAAACTCTTGCTTTTATTGACGGGTTGACGATATACTGCCACCTTAAGGCCGGAATGCTGTTTTGGTTTTATATTGGAAAAATGTTAGTATACATCACTTTTTGCTTCGGTTCTTAATGATTTGCGTACTCTGATTAAATATCCTTTTTGATTTTATACTGCTCCAAGAATATGCGATTACAAAAACGATTATACAAAATGCTATAGAGGCTACTGCGCCACTCCAGGCAATGTCAAAATCTACCCATCTTAACGGCCATAATGCGTTACCGATTTGCAGAGCAAATGATAGAAGCAACAACAAAAAACCCATTTGAGTGTCAACATATTGTTTTGAGAGGCTTCTTATTGTCTCTTCATGATAGTCGAAGTAAGGAGTGCCAAGCTCGGCAATAATTTTCGCTGATAGACCCAGATTTACTTTTATCAAAAAATAAGATGCTTCAAGGGTTAAAATCATCGATGTCCATTGAATAAAGGTTCTAATCATTCAGGTTCTCCGCACACCATAAAGGCCTAACACCATTCATCTTGTTTTGTTCTTGATCACGTAAGAAAAGATAACCATATTTCGCCCGGATTTAAAGACCTTGAAGGCAAGATTTATCTGCCGGAGGCGGAATGGAAATAAGCTTGCTGGCCATGGGTTTGGCTTTGCCTTGTTAAATCATGCATTCTTCTCTCGAGCAAGATTCCTTATCTCGCGTGCAAGATTTGACTTAAGCGCCTCAACTATTATGGAGAGTTTTGTTTCCGATAAATCATCGGTGTTCTCATCAAGGACCGCAATCTTAGACCACGTGAGCGACTTGTTTGGTTTGTCTGGCATGTTAAAAGGGGCACAATAAGAAGCCGAGCAAAGGTGAATCTGCATGCCGACACCAAAGGCCACAAGAATGATACTTGCGACATGCTGAAAGTGTTGCCTCGCCACTATAAAGTTGTCCATTTGTGTATCCAAGAGATCGCCGCCTTCGAGCTTGGGTCTGTTTTGCTCCATGAGTCTGTGGATCTCAAATCTCCTATAAGATGGATTCCCGTGATGCTGTTCGAGAGATTTCAGTTCTTTGTTCATTTGAGCAATTACTTTCTTGCGAACTTGATCGTATTTTTGTCGAAGGGTACCCACTTGCACATTTCGATCTGTGGTACGCACTGATTGGTCGAGGATATCAAACTGCTCGATAAGATCCAAACTTTCCACAGGGGAAGATTCAGCAAAACGCATAAGTTCAGATATAAATTCATTAAGACTTTGGAAGCGTTCGCTAATACGATATGCAAATGCGCGATCGAAGAACCAGATAAGGCGCTCGCCCTGCTCCACTGTTACTGCGGAATCTATAAGTAAACGTTCATGCCTTTTGTGTGTGGAGCAAAGTCTTGGGCATCACGGAGCACTATTGGTGGTCTGCCGGTCAAACAGGCGAAGAATATGCCGGCTAACGCGG
>CAYUIL010000105.1:0-7464 GCA_964444715.1 uncultured Pirellulales bacterium
CAATCTGGTAGTCGCCGTCCTTCACCTTTTGCGCAAGTATCTTTCTGGCTATCTCAACCGCCAGTTTTGCTATCGCCTGCCTGTGCTCGACAATCATTTTCTCGTGTACTATGTGCATTTTTGCCGCCACGCTTTCGATGGTTTGCAGCGCCTCGGCGTATAGTTGCTTTTGGCTTTCCAGCTCATCCTGCTCGATATCGCCCAGCGGTGACTCCGGCACGTCAATCACTATCGTCGGGCTTTGGATGACCTTTAGTGACTCAATCGGCCCGGCAACTCTGACCGTCGGCATACTTGGCATCTTTCACCTTCTGTCTTCTGTCTTTTGCCTTCTGCGTTCAATGTTCGATGTTGAAATTTTAACGCTTTGTCTTCCGCCCTCTGTCATTGCGAGCGTAGCGAAGCAATCTCTCCTTAAATCCGCAATCCAAAATCAAAAATCCACAATTCATTCTGTCCTCTGTCCTCTGTCTTCCGATTCTCATCCTTCTACGAACATAAGTTCGCCTTTTATATTCATCTCACGAATAATCTTGACAATATCTTCCCTTGCCGCCGCTATGTCCTCCTTCTTGGGAGCCGCCATAAGCGATGCCTCCTCATCCACCATAGCACTGGCTCGCTCCGATATGTTCGACCTTATTTTTTGCTTTATCGTCGCATCGGCATTGTTCAGGGCAATCGCCAGTTTCTTCGCATCGATGCCCCGAAGCGCCTGTTGGAGAGACCTGTCCGTAACAAACGGAATGTCCTCCCAGATTATCATCAGCTCCGCCACCTTATCGGCTGCCGTGCTGTCCTTTTCCTTGATCGCGCCTAACAACCCGTCCCGCAGTTCTTTACCGAGGTTTCGCAGAATCACTGCCACCTTTCGCAGCGATTGCTCGGCCGCCGGCTGTGCAGCCCCAGCCGCGGCGGCACCCGTCAGGGCCTTCAAATGCTCACTCACCATATTCGCTATTCGCAGCTTGGCTTCTATCCCGACGGCCTCTTTGCCTGTCATGCGGCCAATGACGCTTAGTCGCACACCTTCGCCTAATAAGCTGAGAACCTCGGAACTTTTCTTGGCGTCCAGCTCAGAGAGAACCACTCCGATTGCCTGAGGGTGTTCGTTCTCGATCGCCTTGGCAAGCACTTTTGGGTCAACGGACCTGATTGGCATAAACGGGTCTCGTTTGTGCAATAAGTCGCTGATTTCCCTTTGTATCTGTTGAGCTTTCTCGCCGCCTATGGCGTTCTTGAGCATCTCGTCCAGGAACGTCTTGAACTGGAATGTGTCGCCGCCCCGAAGATAATTGCAGAAGTCCATCGCAAGCTCAATGCTCTCTTTGCTGTCGCGGTATCCCGATGCGTCTAAATACGCCAGCTCCAGCGCCAGCTCCTGCACCGTCTTTGAATCCATTCCTTTGAGCAATTCGCCGGCCGTGGGCGCATCTAACCCCATAAGGAGCATCGCTGCCTTTTGTTTGCCTTTCAATTGAATCGTCGCTTCTGCCATGTCGGTAAATTTCAAATTTAGCCCCCCAATTTATTGGGGGGTGTACCCTCCATAGCCCATAGGGCGAAGGAGGGTTGCCCCACGCAGGCGGGCGCGTTGTTTACTTTTCTTGCAGCCAGTTGACAAATAGTCGCCTTGCCTGGTCGGGATTATTCCGCATTACTTCCGTCAACTGCCTGCGCACCACGACCGGTTCTGCACCCGTTGTTGTCCCGGGCAGCATGTTCATGGTTTCTGTGCCGGCCGCAAGCTGCGCAGTCGCCTCGGCCGCTGCCTTCTTTTTCGCTTTGGTAAATATCCGCAGCACGAATAGTGCACAAATCGCCGTGATACCCAGCGAGGCATGGCTGGCAATCGCCACGTAGTCCAGCTTCTTTGGCTGCTGCGCTTCATCGGGTGCAGCAGCCGGACGGAAGAATTTTGCCTCAACGACTTTCAGCGAATCTTTGCCTTTAAGGTCCAGCCCCAGTGCGGTTTCGATTAGTTTTTCCACGTCTGCAAGCTGCATTGTTTTTGCGGGTTGCTCTGCGCCTTGTGTCTGGTTTGCTTCGGCTGCCGACAGGTCAACCACGGCGGCGACCGATAGCGACGTCACCTCTCCCGGCACACTGACCTTTTGCTCCACGGTCTTTCCTACGACGTATTCGGTTAGTGTCGTTTCATCCTTTTTCACCCCGCCTGCCAGGGTCTTTCCGGCCTCTGCGCTGGTGGCCGCCTCCGTCTCCGAATTGCTCTTTATCTCTTCCTTGGTTGCCACTTTTCCAGTGGGACTGTATGTCTCGGTAACCATACTGACGCTGGTCATATTGACTTCTGCGCTTACCCGCACAGCGGCGCGACCCGGCCCAAGCACTGCCTGGAGCATTTGTTCAACCTTTTCCGCCAGGCCCTGCTCAATCCTCTGCTTGTAATCCGCAACGGTCCCTGCACTGCCCGCTATCGCCTGGTCCGACTGGCCGCTTAGAAGCCGTCCATTACTATCGACAATGGTAACGTTTTCCGTCTTCAGACCTTCAACGCTGCCCGCTACCAGATTGGCGATTGCCGCGATGTTGCCGCCGCCAAGCCGATAGCCCGCCTTGATTTTCAGCACAACCGATGCGCTTGTCTGCTGCTGGCTTGAGCTGAAAAGCGACTGGTCGCTGCCGACTATGTGGACTCGTGCATAGACCACTCCATCAATCATCTGGATGCTCTTGGCAAGCTCGTCCTGCAATGCACGTTTTAGATTGACGTTCTGAACAAATGGGCTTACCCCTATTTTCTCGTTGTCAAACAACCTGTATCCCCCTTGCTCCCCGGCGGGCAGCCCCTCCTTGGCAAGGTCTATGCGAAGCTGATAAACCATATCTTTCGGCACGTAAACGCTTCTGCCGCCGTTGCGAAGCTCGTATGCTGCCCCTCTCTCGCTGATTTTGTCGGTAATCTTGGCCGCATCCTCGGGGCTCAGCTCCGTATACAGCACACGCATATCAGGCAGCTTCGCCCAGTAAGTCAAAAGCGCCCCGATGATGCCCATCGTCAGGACAATCGCCGTCAATAGCGCCCGCTGCACGATGTTAATCTTTTGCCAGACCGCGATGAGTTTCTGAAAGAAGTTCATATACTATGGCCGCTTGGGAGCTGCCGCCCTCTGTTTATAACTGCATACTCATAGTTTGCTTGTAGGCGTCAATCAGCTTGTTTCGCACGCCGACAAGGACTTTGAAACTTATGTCCGCCTTTGCCACTGCGGCTACGACCGCCGCAATGTCCTCGTTTCGACCAGCCAGCAGGTCCTGTATCGACATATCCGATTGCCGCTGCAACTGGTCCACGTTGGACAGAGTTTTTTCGAGGGCTTTGACGGCGCCGGAGAAACCTCCCGGCTGCTGCGCGTTGTTGTCCGGCTTGAGCGCCTCCTGGAGAGTTTTGCTCGCTACAGAGCTTACATTTGGGTCAAAGTTAATCATTGTCTTTCACCTCATTGTAGGGCGGGGTTAACCCCGCCGTTTTCACTTACCTGAGTAATTCCAGCGTCGTATCGACCATTTGCTGATAGCGTCGCAGAACGGCCGCATTGGCCTGATATGTCCGCGTCGCAAGATTCAGGTTCATCATCTCAACGGCCAAGCTCACGTTCGGCATTTGAACGTAGCCGTTCTCGTCGGCCCTCGGATTACCCGGGTCCAGCACCCTGTCGAAGTCGCTCATATCCCTTGATATCTGCGAAACCTCGACTCCGCTGATTTCATCCTTTTGTGTCTTGAGTATGGCCTCAAGCCGCCGGTATGGCTCGCCTTTGCCCGCGTCGGTTGTCTTGGCGTTGGCGATGTTCGAGGAGATAATCTCCATCTGTTTGTTTTGCGCCCGCAAACCCGACACCGCAATATCTATGGGGCCAAACCCGCTCTCTACTTTCATTTTTTTTTAACTCCAGTCGCGCCGTTTATTTGTCATTGATTGCCCGTTCGATTTGATTGTACTTCTTGCTCAGCAGGCGGACGAAGGCCCTTTGGCGCAAACTGTTCTTGATAAGCTCGCCTACCTCGGCGTCGAGATTGACGTCATTGCCATTGGGATTGACCGCCGTGTTTTTCGGCTGATACAACTCCGCCTCAAGCTCCGAAAGATCGAAATCGTCGCCCGACTCCATTGCCTTGGCAAGCAGTTGTTCAAACTTTACGTCTAACCGCCTATACCCCGCGGTTTGCAGGTTAGCCACGTTGTTGGCAATAGCCCGCTGCCGCAGGGCCTCGGCCCTTAGCCCGGCCTCAAGCAGTTCAACTATGCTCGTTTTGGACATTCATCGGTCCTAAACAAACCTGCCCCTGCACGCCCTTGGCAGGGGTGCGCATTACTTCTTGTCTTAACAGAAGTGCAATAATCGTGCCAAGATGGGCGTATGGGGTGTTGTTAGCCGGCCGAAACCCCTGTGCTCGCTGAAAATCGGCCATTTATCGGGAGAATCTGCTCGCCGGCAGTCGGTTCACACGTCCGGATTCTATACAATAAGCCCTGTTTTTTTACGGCGGTTTCAAGGGAAAAGGGGTTAGGCACCTTTTTGGCGGTAGCGCAAATAACCAGCGGCGGTAATTGTTGCCTGGCAGAGGCGGAACATTCCTCCGGCTTATCTCCAGAGGCAGCCGAGGCATAATAAGAGGCGACTTTTTGGGCTACATAAGTCCTGCATTAACAATTAGTTACGGCCTTTATTGCCCTGGGTGGGATATCACGGCACGATAATTGCTGCCATACCTATAATTATTGTGCTATGAACCTGAATTTATTGACAATTGATGCCTTGTCTGCGACTGCGGCACAGCCGGTGCGCACTGGCCCGGCTCGTAAAGCAGGCAAAGCCGACGGACTCGACAATGCTGACAGTCAGCTTGCCTTCGGAGGAGTGGAAGGTCCGGCTGGTGGTAAGCGAGGCGAATCGGTATTGACAACGGCTTCGGCTCGCGGGGCAGATAAATCAAAGTCCTATAATATCACTACTAACACGCAGGAGACCGGCCAAAAGCCGCTCAATCGCGGCTTTAAGAATATCTTAAAGCGACGATTGGTATCGGATGAATCGAGTGATGAGAGCGGCGATGGGAAAGTTGCTGCAAAGCCGCAGAATCTGGTCACGAGCGATAAGACGGGACAGGCGCTAACTGCGTTTCAGGGTGCTATTGCGGTTTCCGCCAAACAGAAGCAGTCCGTCACCGATGGTAAGGCGACTTTAAACCAGCCGACCCAAGCCGTCCCAGGTGCTTTGACTAAAGCCGGCAACCTCTCATCAGCCGCCGGAGGCAATACAGGTGGTGTCCAGCGGAGTGTGTTGCAGCAAACTCAGGTGGTTTCCAACACAGCACAGAACCAGGCAGGAGATAGTCAGGCGATTCCCTCAACGGCCGCCCAGACGACGGGTGCTCAGCAGGAGCAACGGCAGACCCGCGGGAATAGCGCAGCGGCATCGCCGCGTTTGGTAGATAACACCATTAAGATGAATGTGCCGGCGAACACTACCGGCTCCGGCAAGCCGGTAAAGTCGGCGAATCAGAACAACCGCAGCGGAGATACGCAATTGGTTGACGCGACCGGCCGGTCGGGGGTGGGGCAATCCAAAACTCAGTTTGCAGCGTTATCGGCTGTAACCGTGAGTGACAGTAGAGATGTCAGGCAGGTGGAGTCAGCAGCGGCAAAAGGGCGAACTGGTGGGGATGTAACATCTTCAGACCACATTAAAGATAAGCTGGGCGGCGGCCGCCAAAAGGGTTCTCTGGACCTGTCGAAACCAGTCGCCGGTTCCAGACAGGACACCGGCCGGCTAAACGAGAAACTTAATATCGAAAATATAGACCTTGTATCTGCCAAAAACAGCACGCCAAAATCAGAATCCGGCGACGGGGCGTCGCAGACCCTCGGCGGCCAGACATCTGCTTTAGACGCCTCTCAGGCGGCTGCCGGCAGTCGTTCCGCCGTCACCGACCAAAGCGCCGCGACCGCTGCGGACGGCTCCACGTCCGATACCGCCGCGGCCATACGAGAGCAGATTTACCAGTCCATTCAGGCCTCTATCCAGCAGGGAAACAGCCAGATTACCATTCGCCTGCATCCACCTGAGCTTGGACGGGTGTCTGTAAAATTCAGCCAGCTCGGTAACGAGCTTACAGGGCTGTTGGAGGTGACAAACTCGCAAACGAGGGCCGAGATTCGCCAGGCCATACCCGAAATAATTCGCTCCCTCGAAGAATCAGGAATCAGCGTAAAACATATTGACGTAACACTTTCCGATTCACCTCGCCAGCCGGCCCAGGGGTCATTTCGGGACAATTCCTCTGGGGACCTCTGGCAGCAGTTCGGCAATCAGGGTTCTCAGAACTCAGGCCAAAATCAGCCCTCGCACGATTCATTCGTAACGCCGGCTTACTCCGGGAATGTAACTGCCGTCGGCAATGATGCGTCGTTGAGCCGGAATCAATCCTCGCCCCCGGACTCCTCCGACGGGTCGGATAACCTGCTGGATGTCCTAATCTAAGAACGGCTGGCATAGACGCGGATTGACACTGTTTTTTTAGACACAGATTTACCCGCCTTCAGCGAGGTCTCGCCAGGGGCGGACACAGATGGACACTGTTTTTTAAAACTAAAAATTAAACCTTAGTGCCTTTGTGTCTTTGTGGCTAATCCGGAAAATTTAATCTCGCAAATTCGCCGTGATATTTCTTCGCCGCTTCGTCGTATGCCTTCGCCGCGTCGATTTCGGAGTGAAAGTAACCGAGAAAAGTCCTATGCCTGTTGGCGCTTATGGTTGCCATCCACCTTTCTGAGAGCTTGTGCCAGCACACCCCTTTGAACTTCGAGCTGGCCTTGGCGCGCTTGCTGCGGTTAAATCTGTTTTGTGCGACCGTTATCCCCCGCAGGTTGGCCCTTCGATTGTCTAAGCCGTTGTTGTTAATGTGGTCCACGACCAGCCCTTTTGGCACTGGCATTATCTGCCGGTGCATTGAAACCGGGGCGTATTTATGACCCGCAAAGTCATTGCGCATCGCGTAATATATCGAACCTGACGGCACGGCAAACCAGTTGTATTTGCTTAGCGCATAATAATCTTCGGGGTCAACGATAGCGTATTGACCTAAGGTTAATGCTATCCGCCGAAAGGCAAAACCATATTTCCGTCGCCGGTATCTCAGGACCCATCCCACCATTAGCCGGTCAGCCCATTCTGGAATCTCTATTGTAAATTGAATCTTCATACTTTTCTCCTCTCTTGCCCCCGCGTAGCCGGGCCATTTTTACTTTTTCACTTCTGTCTTCCGTTTTCTGTCATCTGTCGTCCGGCCTTTCAAGGCCTCCATCCTATGGCGCGAACTTGCGCGCTTTTGACGAAAAATCGCGAAAAGAGCACAAGGCAAAAGTGCATAAGTGCATACGGGACAAGGAGATAAAATTTTTTAAGAATTTTCGAAAACGCCAAAAAACACCTGCGCGCT
>CAYUIL010000106.1:0-6721 GCA_964444715.1 uncultured Pirellulales bacterium
GCCGACTCTTCGTCGAATTCGATGACCCCGGCGTTGTCGGCAAAAACGCTTATGCACCAGGGCTTGTTCAGCTCTTTGGTTGCCCTGAAGACGGTTTCTTTCAGCAGATTGTCGAAGTGGATGTGCTGGCCGTCGAAGTCCATATCAATTTCGCTTTTGAGCGTTTTGTGGACGCAGTGCTCGCTCCAGGTCTGCGCGATGGATTCAAGCTCAACATCGGTCGGCTCTCGCCCAATCTGGCGATAATAGTCCCGGATAGTCTTCATCTCCACAGCGTTGAGAAACAAGTCCTTTTCCTTGCTTAGCCGAATCAGGCCGTCCTCATCGAGCTTCTGTATGGGCCAGTGCACGACCTTTAACTCGTAGGGCTTTGTGTGCGGGCTTGGCGGTTCGGATTCGTTACCGATTACGCAGACCTCGATGCAGTCGTTGGCCAGGACTTTCCTGGCAATCGTATCGATTTGCTTGCTGCCCAGTTCTCCCAGCAGGACGTATTTGCGGGCGGTACGAACAGTTGAGGGCTTTGTCCCCATATCGGTCATTGCGCTGGTTACGGATTCGGCTACGGGGTCGGTAACGCCGCTTTTGAGGTGCACCTCAACAAGCGTCGCCTTGGCCAGACCCGCCGGCGCAACGCTTCTGCCGATGTAATACTCCTCACAGACGGGGTCAGCCAAAAGCTCCCTTCCCAGCCGCTCCGCGAAATCCCTGTCGAAGTCCGCCTCGATTAGATACACCCTGGCGAACTGCACCGCCTGCACCGTGCTTATCCCGAGCTCCTTTATATCCGCCAGCACACTTGTGCCCTGTACGTCCGCAAAACCCGGCTTGTTGGAAACCTCAAACCGCCACTGCTTCATCAGAACAATCCTTAACCAATTGGGGAATATCAATGCGTGGGCATTATAAAGACCTGCCAAGCCAGCGTCAAACTGGCGGCAAATCCGGTGAGTTGCTACGCCGTCTGGAATTGCAGTGAAGAAAGTTCGTCACTGCTCGCCCGTGAGGTAATCCCAAGGAATTCCACTCCGACTACGCTTCCCTTGCTGTCGAAATCGAGAATCACGCCCGGGCGCACCTCTTCCGACTCGACAATCTTGCTTTCGTCCAGACGGAAATAAAGGGCATCGTTTTCTTTATCAACCTTCAGTCTCATTTTTTACCAACCAATCTTCTGTCAAAAAAGGCGGTTACTGCTTTGTTGGGCGTCACAGAGGTATTAACAACAACCCTCAACCACCTGTTGCCATGCTTTGATATTCGCCTCAAAAAGTGTTTTGTTCCATCAGCGCGTTCTTCTGTCTTTTCCGGTTTAGCAAGAACGCTTTTTATAAATGCCATTGGTATAGAACGTTCGCGTAACATATCCCTGAAGTGCCGCGTGTATTGAATCGGCGGTTTACCTGCCCTGGCGTTTGAATCTGTTCTTGGTTTCTCAGGCATATTTTACAGACTGCTGTCCTGATAAAATGATACCACCGCCTGGCTGATGAACAAAGAGAAAAAGGATGCTTTATCAAATCAGTTCCTTCCTGCTCATCTTGTATTCTACCAGCACACTGCGTTTGGCCCTTGCCGCTTCCAGCAATTTCTCAATCCTTTTCCTGTTGCCGGCGTGAATCGCTTTTTTCAGTTTCGTAAGCTGGCTACTCAGCCGGTCAATGCCTCGAACAGTGTTTTTGGCGTTTGTCAGCAGCACGTCGGCCCAGATGTTCGGCGGGCCTGAGGCGGTTCGTGAGGTGTCCATAAAGCCCTTGCCCGCGAATTTCAACTCCTGTGCGCTGCTGACGTTGACTAAAGCCGCCGCGGTGATGTGCGGCAGGTGGCTGACATTTGCCAGGATTCGGTCGTGCTCGGCCGGGGACATCACTTTGACGTGACAACCGAGTGCCGACCAGAATTCACTGAGGATGCGCATCGCTCGTCGGTCCGTCGTCCTTGTGGTGGTGAGTATGCACAACGCGCTGTCGAACAGGTCTCCTCTGGCAAACTCGACACCTCTTTGCTCAGAGCCGGCTATCGGATGCGAGCCGACATAACGGACAGTTTTCGGCAGGTATTTGGCCGCCCAGCGGTGGGGCAGCACCTTGGTCGAGCCGACGTCGGTAACTATGCAGCCGCGGGGCAGGGCATCGGCGATTTCGCGGAATATCCCTTCGAAGGTGCATACTGGTGTTGCGAGTATGACAATATCGGCGTCTGTGACGCTTGCCCGAATATCATCGAAGATTTCGTCGGCTACCTTGAGTCGGCGTGCCTTCGCTCGCGTGCTGGGCCGATGGGTAAAGCCCACTGTCCTCACCCTGATTATTGCACGGGAGACCGCCCGGCACACTGAACCCCCCAATAGCCCCAGCCCGATAACCGTTATTTTTCTTAAGTGTAGCATACAAAAGACCTTACAGAAAAGCTATAACGTCCAAGCACCGCTAAAAGTTATAGCAACGCGGGGACTATGTCAATTTTTTTCTTTGATTTGGGTTGCGTCGATGCTAACATAGTAACTCACTCAATAAATACCAGCTGGCACAGTGAATCAATCCCCGCGCGTTAGGACCGCGGGGCAGGCGGGTTGCGGACAGATGGCGAAAGCGAAGAACAACAACACAATCGGCGATGGCGACTACCTCGATTTCGAGCAAAAAGTGGCGGACATCGACCGCCAGATAAGCGAGCTGCGCCGACTAAGCTCCATAAAGGGCATCGACTATTCCGCTGAGATTCGCCAGCTCCAGGTCGAACAGGTGGCCGAGCTTAAGCGGATTTATTCGAACCTCACCGCCTGGCATACCGTGCAGGTGGCTCGCCATCCGAAAAGGCCCCTCCTGCCGGACTACCTCAACCTTATGGTCAAGGACTTTCGCGAGCTGCACGGCGACAGGTGCTTCGGCGACGACAAAGCCATCATTGCGGGCCTCGGCCAGATAGGCAGAGAGAAGGTGTTGATTGTCGGCCAGAACAAGGGTCGGGCGCTCAAGGAAAAAGTGGCGTGCAATTTCGGCTGCGCTAACCCGGAGGGTTATCGCAAGGCACTGGCCAAGATGAAATTCGCCGCCAAGTTCGGCATCCCCGTAGTTACCCTCATCGACACGCCTGGCGCCTATCCGGGCATCGGCGCCGAGGAGCGGGGCCAGGCCCAGGCCATAGCGGTAAATCTGTTTGAGATGTCCCGGATGCCTGTGCCAATCATTTGTATCTGTATCGGCGAGGGCGGCTCAGGCGGTGCACTCGGCATAGGCGTCGGCGACCGCCTGGCAATGCTCGAATTCGCATACTATTCCGTCATTTCGCCCGAAGGGTGTGCCGGCATTCTCTGGCGCGATGGCTCCCAGGCCCCCCAAGCAGCCGAGGCCCTTAAACTCACAAGCAAAGACCTGCTCAAGCTGAAACTCATTGATGAAGTAATCGCCGAACCGTTGGGCGGCGCTCATCGCAATATCCACGATACCGTTTATAACGTCGAACAATACATCGTCAGGACGCTCGCAGCTCTCAAACGCGCCAAGGTTGAAGACCTGCTGGACAACAGATACCGAAAGCTGCGGGCAATAGGCAGCGACCAGACCGCAATCGTGCGAGGCAAGCCGGTGAAGATAAAAGCCGTTGAGATTGCACCTGCCAAGCCCAAATCCATCCCCGCAAAGGTGTAAATTCGCCTCTTAGCTCGCAAAACCAGAGGTGCACATTCTAAATCAAAAGCACAAAATCCCAAATCCCAGACAAATTCCAAATCCGAATTACCAATGACCAAAACATCAGGCGTGAGCCGTTTTTGGAATTTGGAAGTTGTTCATTGGGGCTTGTTTGGTATTTCGAATTTGGGATTTCGGATTTTCGACTTCGTGCTACTCCGGCTCCTGCTTCTGCATCAACTCGATTATCTCGGCCTTGGCTGGCATTGCGTCCACCGAGCCGAATTTCGTGCACGCAAGGGCGCCTGCCGCCGAGGCAAAATTGACGGCCTTGCGCAAATCGTCCCCGACGGCCAGCGACGCGGCCAGAGCGCCTGCAAAGGCGTCGCCAGTGCCGGTGTGGTCCACCAAGTCGATGGGAAACGCGGGGACGTGGTTGGCGTTGTCTCTATCGACCACCATACAGCCGCGCCTGCCCATCGTTATCACAGTAGCGCGTGCCCCTCTTGCAACCAGGTCTGACCCGACCATTTTTGCCGTGCGGATGTTGGCGCTGGAGTGTTCGGAAATCAGCGATGCCTCATACAGGTTTGGTATCAGGACATCGACCGAGAAATATTCTGACGGCAGCGACACTTCGACTCCCGGACTGGATGGCCCCAGGACACCTGCCGGGTCCAAGATGACCTTTATGCCGTGTAGTTTGGCGGTGTTGATGGCCTTGACCACCGACTCTTTAGGCAGCCGCGCGTGAATAAGACACACGTCCGCCTCGGCGATTATCTCCTCTGCGGCCTCGATATCCTGCGGAATAAGCGCAGCATTTGCCCCCTCATACCGGACACAGGCGTTTTCCCCTTTGGTGTTTACCAGCGTCAGGATGACACCTGTATTTTTCGCCTGGGCGGTGAAAACAAAGTCGGTGTTTACGCCGAACTGCTGCAGAACGGATTTTATCGTTGCCCCGAACGGGCAACTGCCGACCTTGCTGACTAAATGCACGTCACAGCCGCAAAGCGCCGCCTCGATGGCCTGATTGACGCCCGGCCCCGTCGCTGTATACGATAGCGCCGTCCCGGTTGATGTCTGCCCCGCTGCCGGCACCTGCGCGCACTTTGCCGCCATATCTACATACGCGCAACCAACCACGACGACCCGTGGTGAGCGTGCCTGCCCTGAACTTGTCGAAGGGGTCGAATCCGCCTTAGGATTCCTTTCCGTCATCTGCGTCCTCGAAATGGGGCGTTCTAATACTGCTACGGTTCGGCTGGTGTTGTGCGTCTTTGCAGTCTGGGTCGCTCAGTTTGGTCCTGTCGTTCGCCTCTGAGGGGTCTTCTCTCGCGTCGTTCGGTTGACTGCTGGCGTTCCTGCCTCGTCTCATTCTCGATTTTGGTTACCAGCTTGTTCAGTCGGTCCTGTCTTTGCCTCAAAACAAGGTCTATCGCCTTGGTAGTTTGCTCTGCGTCCTCTGATTCGGCGAGTTTCCGTATGAACCTCAATTGTGCAGCGACCAGCTCGTCTATCGCTCTGGCCAGTTCCACTTTTCGTTCGAGTCGTCCGAGCCACTGTTCCTCCTCGCTCTTGGTCTCGATGTTTATCCGGTTGAGTTCGCGCTGGAAGGAGTTGAAATCGTTTATGTCAGGTGCGTCTGTATCTTTTTGGGTGCCTACTTCATTTGCCGGGGGCTCCGTCTTCTCGTTAATCGCCTGCGCCTCTTTTAGCATATCCGCGGGTATCGGTGTCGGCTTGCCGTCGCTGCCTTTAGTTGCAAACAAAATCACGTATTGCCTTGCGGGGACGCCACTGGCGCTCTTAAAATTCTGATAGCTTGGACTATTTATGCCCACCCAATAAACCTTGCCTGGCTCTAAGCTGACCGGCAAGCTACAGGTTGTTCCGCTCTGGTCGTAACTTGGTTGTCCCGCCGTCTTCGGATATGTGTCGCCCGCACCCGTCCACGACCAGCTCGCATCCATCATCGGCTGGTCAAACGTAACCGTTATCTCCCCCAACGATGGTTCTACGTCGTTGGCAAATGCCTGCGGGCTTGTCTTTACAACAACAGGAGCCCCCACTGCCGGCGTCAAGGTCCATTCGACGATTTTATCCTGCTGGTCGAGAGAAACCGTCATATTCGCAGTACCCTCGGTGAATTGGACGGGGAACACCGCTCTGTTGGGCCCGACAATTTGGCCTTCGCCGAGCTTTTCCGCCTTGCCGAACTGGTCAAAAACCGGTTTGCATAAAGCATTTATGCCATCTGAAAAGTTGACATCTTTGGGCACGATTGTGTTCCATACCGCCGAAAAGTCCGCCTGGTCGTATCTACCCGACTGCATCGACTGCATAAGCTTTTGCGCCACCTTCTCAAGTTTCTCTATGCCCTGTTGTCCCGCGATGGCGTTCGCATCCGGCGCCGGCTTCGGCAGCTCATTTGAGTCTTTCAGTGGGGTCGCTGCCTTCGGTGTGGCCGGCTGAGCGATGCTGCTGTCTATATCTTCCTGCAATCCCACAGCAGTGGCTGTCTCTGCTAAAGTTCCCTGCCCGAACAAGGGCTGACACAAGCCCAGCCAAAGCCCGACTAAACACAGATACGAAAAGCAGCGAAAGCTCTTATTGTTAATTTTCAGCCAATTCAAGTTTCCAACACCGACTATTTTTTCCAAGCACCTCATATTTAACACCTTTCATCAGTCCCAACAGAGGGCCAAAACCTTAGGAAATATCCTTTCCGTTTTCTTTACACTTCATCCATACTTGTTACGCCTATCTGCTGCATAATTCTATCAAATTCTTCGAGCGAATGGAACTCAATCACAATCCTGCCGCATTTTCCGTTCTTGCGGGTTTCAATCGCCACATTGGTCCCGAGTTCTTTGCTAAGCCGGTTTTCGAGGTCCTGGATATGAGCCGGCCTGGTCCGTGCGGTCGTTTTTCGTTGGTCGTTGGCGGCCAGATACCGTCGCACTAATCGTTCCACTTCTCTTACGCTCAATCGGCCAGCCATCGCGCGGTTCGCAAGCTTCCGCCGCAGCTCATCAGTCGGCAAAGCCAGTATCGCACGAGCGTGGCCCATAGTTAGCTGCCCG
>CAYUIL010000106.1:6731-7456 GCA_964444715.1 uncultured Pirellulales bacterium
CCCGTCGACTAACATCTGCTTTATTTCCGCCGGTAAGTCAAGCAGCCGCAAGTAGTTAGCTATCACTGACCGGTCTTCGCCAAGCCGGGCCGCCGCCTCGACCTGCGTCAGCGACAGCGTATTTAAATACTTCTGGTATGCGTTGGCTCGCTCCACCGGATTCAGGTCCGCCCGGTGAATATTCTCGACTAAAGCCAGCTCCAGTAACTCGTCGTCCTTGACTTGACGTATAATGGCCGGGACCAACTGCAGGCTGGCAAGTTTGGCGGCTCGCCAACGTCGCTCACCGGCTATAAGCTGGTAGCCAGCACCCAATGGGCGGACGATAATCGGCTGAATCACTCCGTTTGCCTTGATTGACCGTGCTAAATCAGCCATCTCTTGTTCGTTCCAAATGAAACGAACTTGATAAGGATTTGGCTGTATGTCATCGACCTTTATCTCCCGAAGCGAATTGCCTAAGTGCTTATCTATTGGGAGGTTAGAGCCAATTTCTGCTATCTGGATAGGCAGATGCGATGCTTGGGTGGTTGATGTTATAGGACCTAAAAGTGATGCCAGTCCCCTGCCGAGATGTTTGGGTTTTTCAGCCGTCTGGCTCATTGCTATACTCCTGCCATAGTAAGGATCATTTCTATATCTGCCGTGGGGTCGGGTTCTCCTGTCGGAGTGTTGAGTCCGGTACCCCTTCGAGATATTTCGGTGTTTTTATCAAAAATTCTCCA
>CAYUIL010000107.1:0-7434 GCA_964444715.1 uncultured Pirellulales bacterium
ACTTACTTCGATGTAATAGCCGAAGACCTGGTGGAAACCGACCTTCAGCCGGTCTATACCCGTTCGCTCGATTTGATGCTTTTGATATGCTGCAAGCCAGCTTTGGCCGTCGCGGGATATTGACCGCAGCTCATCCAATTCCTTATTGAACCCTGCGCGGATGATGCCGCCGTCGGTCAGACGCATTGGGCAATCCGGCTCGATTGCCGATTCCAGCAGGTCGGCCAATTCATCCATACTGTCGCACTGGCAGGCAAGGTTCCTGAGCAGTTCGACGTTGAATCGGCCTAACATCTCCCGCAGTGTCGGCACCTGCCGCAGCGTTCGGGCCAGCGCCACGAGGTCTCGCGGTGTCGCGCGGGCCGTCGCAATACGGGCGGCGATTCTTTCCGGGTCGGCGATGTCCGACAGCAGCTTGCGAATTTCCGCGATTTGATTGTCGCTATCCTTGAGTGTCGCTACGGCGTCCTGGCGAAGCTCAATTGCGGGCAAATCACACAGGGGCCTGCAAAGCCAGTTGCGGAACATCCGGCCCCCCATCGGCGTCAGCGTCGAGTCGAGCGTGTCGAGCAGCGTCCCTTTCCTGCTTTCGGTGCGAATCGTTTGCAGTATTTCAAGCCCCCGCAGAGACGTGTGGTCGATGTGCAGGAAGTTTTTCCGGCTGACCTTTCTTATGCCGGATATGTGGGCAAGCGTGGTCTTCTGCGTTTCGTTGAGATACTCGATGATAGCGCCGGCAGGGGGAATGATAGTGCCGTCCGAGTCGCGTATTCCGAAGCCCTCAAGGGTCGCCGTGCCGAAATGTTTGAGCAGGCGTTGTTTCGCCTGGTAGGGGTCGAAATACCACCCTGGGCGTTGCGTAATCGCGGCCCCGGTTAGTTCGGTGATGCCTTTGGTCAGCTTCTTTGACTGTGCCTCGAACAATTCACCGCGTCTGTCGGGTAGCAGGCATTCGGCAGGGGATAGCCGCACAATTTCATCAAGCAGTTCGTTCTCGCTGAGCTGTTGCACAAAAAAATGCCCGGTCGAGATATCGACCCAGCTTATCGCCGACGTCGCGTTTGTCTGCCAGACCGCGACGAGAAAATTATCCTGTTTGGCCTCCAGTAAAATATCGTCGGTGAGTGTCCCGGGCGTAACCACGCGGACCACGTCTCGCTTGACCAGGCCCTTGGCGGCCTTGGGGTCTTCAACCTGCTCGCAGACCGCGACTTTATAGCCCGCTTGCAGCATCTTCCTCAGGTAGCCGTCGACGGCGTGCCAGGGAACGCCGGCTAACGGAATCGGGTTATCACTGCCCTTGTCCCTGCTGGTAAGCGTCAGCCCCAGCACCTTCGAGCAGGTTTTGGCGTCCTCGAAGAAGGTCTCGTAAAAGTCGCCCATCCGGAAGAAGAGTATGCAGTCCGCATATTTCTGCTTGAACAGATGGAACTGCCGCATCGCCGGCGTTAGATTTTCGCTGCCTGTGGTCATTACTGTTGATTATACAGGGAATCGAATGTTGGACAACCGTATTTGATAAGCAGAATTATGATGAAATAGCCGCGGTCTGCTTCACAGGATACGCAATGACAGAAAGTGCGTGCGAATCGTCATTGCGAGTCCGCCGTAGGCGGGCGAAACAAATCGCACTCACTTCCCGATAATTCCTGCGAAAAGGTTTGCAATAAGGCCCTGTTGTGATTAGTATTACGCGGCAAATACGCCCCTTTTACAGGCAAGGGCGAATACGGACGAATGAGTGAATTTTTGCACGGTTTAAGGAAGGTGTTATGAGCAACGGAACTCAAAAACTGCCATTCAAGGAAAAAGTGTTTTACGGCTTTGGAGACCTCGCTTCAGTGCTCTACTGGCAGACCTTCATGCTGTACTTCACTTTTTTTTACACAGACGTGTTTCTTATTCCAGCTGCGGTTGCGGCCACCCTGTTTCTTGTAAGCCGAATCTGGGACGGCGTCAACGACCCGATGGTGGGGATGATAGCCGACCGCACAAAAACTCGCTGGGGGAAATTCAGGCCCTATTTGCTCTGGCTTTGTGTGCCGTTCGCAATTGTCGGCGTGTTTACTTTTACTACTCCCAAGTTCGGGCCGATGGGAAAGATTATCTGGGCCTATATCACGTTTAACGCCCTTATGATGCTTTATACGGCAATCAACATTCCCTATACGGCGCTGCTCGGCGTTATCTCGCCGGATTCGAAAGAACGCACTACCGTTTCATCCGTGAAATTCCTATTCGCATTTGCCGCGGGCATTATCGTCTCCGCTTCCCTGCTGCCTATGGTGAAATATTTTGGCAAAGGGGACAAATCAATCATTAATGCCAATGTAAACAATCAAATCATCAGCATTAACGAAGTCGGCCAAGGCAACGCGAGAATTATTTTATCCGCTGAAGACCCCGCAGGACTTTCTGGTAAATCGGAATTCAGGTTCAGGGTCATTCCGGTCAATAATAATCTTCCGGTCCTTGTGCATCCAATAAGCGATATTAAACTAGAATCCGGTTTTAACACACATCAAATTGATATTTCCGGCGTCTTCACAGGAAAGGGCGGGAAACCGTTTGAATATAAAGTTGAAAGCCAAAATAAGGATGTGGTAGAAGTTGAACTCAAGGAACATACGCTGTTGGTCAAAGAAAAAGGAATCGGAAACGCAAAAATCAATTTAACGGCCGCGGACAAGAGATGGGGAAGCAAAGCCACCGGCTTTTATATTGACGTGATTGCGAAAGGAAACCATGAGCCGCTGATTAAAGATTCAACGAATGATTTCAAGTTAAAGAGTGGTTTTGGAAAAGAAGAAGTTGACTTGTCTAAATTCATCAATGACCCCGACGGAGACATTTTAACATTTCAGGCGGAAAGCGGTAATCCTAAAGTAATATCACCTGAAATCGACGGCAATAAACTTACTTTTTTTGAAGGAGGGCCGGGTATTGCTCGGGTTACCATTATTGCCTCTGACGGTAAAGGAGGGCGTTTAGTCCATTCGATTAAATACCTGGTTTCTGCAGCCGGTAATAATCCTCCTTATGTCAATGCTTCGGTTGATAATATTATTGAGGACGCCGGATTTAAAGTGCATGAACTTGACGCCTCCGGATTATTTGTAGATCCGGAAGGCGATGCTCTGTGCTATAAGGTCGAAATCGTCAATGAAGCAAATGGATGGCAATATTCATTTATCGTCTACGGGATTGCCGCCATCATCTTCTTCCTGATTGCGTTTAAAGGCACCCGTGAGCGGGTCCAGCCGCCAAAAACGCAAAAGTCGTCTATTTTCAGGGACTGGTTCGAGCTGGTGACAAATGTTCCCTGGCTGATACTCCTGGCCACGACCATCACGTTCATTCTTTTCGTGGCCGTCCGCGGCAGTGTGACCACGCATTACTTTAAATATGTCGTTGGCGGGCGGGAGGTCTCTTTGCCTTTTGTGGGAAGCAAAACGTATAGTTTTGAGGCATTGGTTTCTGCATTCAATACTATCGGGCAACTTTCCGCGTTAATTGGAGTGGTATTTGTGAGCTGGTTTGCGAAAGTAGTCGGCAAGAAAAAGGCCTTTGTGATTCTCTTCATTATTGCAATTGCGAGCACGGCCTCTTTCTATTTCCTCCGTGCCGAACAAATTGGCCTGATTTTCATCCTCCAGATTACCGGTTCGATGACAGGCGGGCCTCTCAGTGTGCTGCTGTGGGCGATGTATGCCGACACCGCCGACTATGCCGAGTGGAAACGAGGACGCAGGGCGACAGGGCTGATTTTCTCCGCTTCGACTATGTCGCAGAAAATCGGCTGGGCCGTCGGCGCGTACATTGCGCTTAACCTGATGTCCCAAGTCGGATTTCAACCTAATGAGGCACAATCCGCGCAGAGCCTGAAAGGTTTGATTCTGCTGTTCAGCCTGATTCCCGCCGGCCTTGGCGTTCTCTCAACTTTGTTGTTGTTTGTATATCCATTGGGCGACAAACGCGTCGCGAAAATTGAGGCCGAATTAATAGAAAGACGCAAGGCCCGCGGCGAAGAAACCATAATGACTTAGTTAACAATAAAAAATAGATATGCGCTTAAGGGCGCGAAAGCAAATACAGTGAAAAAGACAATCATCGGGAAACCTCTGCCCAATATGCCCTGGCGGGAAAAACCCAGGGGCTGTCGCGATGTAATGTGGCGATATGACAGGAATCCGGTAATTGGAAAAAACGTTCTGCGGGACTCAAGCAGAATTTTTAATAGTGCGGTCATTCCTTACAATGGCGAATTTATCGGCGTTTTCAGGGCCGACCATAAAAACGGATACCCCAATCTGCACCTCGGCACAAGCAAAGACGGTATCAAGTGGCAGATTGAAGAAGAGATTATCAGATTCCTCAATGAAGATGGCTCCCCGGCAAAACCTATCCTCTACGGCTATGACCCGCGATTAGTGGAGATTGAGGCAACGTTCTACATTACCTGGTGCAATTACTTTAACGGACCTACCATCGGCATAGCCAAAACAAAGGATTTCAAAACCTTCATCCAGCTCGAGAATGCTTTCCTGCCGTTTAATCGCAACGGCGTCTTGTTTCCGAGAAAAATCAACGGCAATTTCATTATGCTGAATCGCCCGAGCGACAATGGTCATACGCCCTTCGGCGATATCTACCTGAGCCAAAGCCCCGATATGACCTATTGGGGCAAACACCGATTAGTGATGAAAACCCCTCATTACTGGTGGAAAAACACCAAACTCGGTCCCGGACCGATACCGATTGAAACTACCGAAGGATGGTTATTAATCTACCACGGCGTTTGCACCACCTGCAGCGGCTTTGTTTACAGCATCGGTGCGGCCCTGCTGGATATCGATGACCCATCCAGGGTGCTCGTGGATTGCGAGAACTACTTATTGACTCCGGAAGAGCCATACGAGACGACGGGCTTTGTTCCAAATGTCGCGTTTCCCTGTGCCACACTGCAGGATTCCGAGACCGGCAGAATAGCCGTTTTTTATGGTGCGGCTGACACGTATTGTGCACTCGCTTTTACGCAGGTGGATGAATTAATCGGCTATATCAAGGCCCATCCGAACAAACCGCTATAAACTCCTCCGCCGCAGGCGGAGATGGAACACGTTTAAATGTGAATTACACTCCCTATTCCATAAAACGAGCAAATTCGTCTTGACAAATCGTCCGCCGTAAAGTATCTAAACTGGTTTTAAGCCGTGGTTTCTATAAGACGACGCAGAGATGATTTTTGGAGTACCAGTGAATGCTACCAACAAAGAAAACCAGCAAAAGCAGGACCCGCAGCCGGCGAGCACATCATCGCCTCCGGCCCGTTAATTACACTACCTGCCCGAAGTGCGGCCAGGCCAAACTACCCCACGCCGCCTGCGCCAAATGCGGCTACCTCAATTCCAGGATTACTCTCAAAATTGCTGAAAAGACCGAAAAGGAGTAATCGCAGATGCGCATCGCTATCGATGCAATGGGTGGTGACAGAGCTCCCGACGCCATTATCTCCGGCGCCCTTGAGGCGCTCGAATCGCTCACCGAAGGCGACGAGCTTATCCTCGTCGGCCCGAAGGAAGTCATTGAGCCGAAGCTGCCGGGTCAAATCTCTCATCCTGCCGCCTTCACTGTCGTTCACGCACCCGACGTCATCGGTATGGACGAAACGCCCATTGATTCGCTTCGCAAGAAACCCCGCAGTTCAATCGCGGTGCTGGCCAAGCTCGGCAAGCTCAACAGGACCGACGCCGTCATCTCCGCCGGCAACACCGGCGCCTGTGTGGTCGCCTTTCAAATGCGTATGCGAAACCTCCCAGGCGTCAACCGCCCCGGCATCGCAGTCGTCTTCCCGACCTTCGAAGGCCCCGTCACCATTTGCGATGTTGGAGCCAATATCGCGTGTAAACCGATAAATTTGTACCAGTATTCCGTTATGGCGTCGATATATTCTCGGCAGTTGTTTGGGATAACCAGCCCGCGGGTGGGGCTGATGAGCATCGGCGAAGAGGACACTAAAGGCAACGAGAACGTGAAAAAGGCACGCGGACTTATAAAACAGGACCCGAATATTAACTTCATCGGCAATATCGAGGGCCGTGATATCTTCAGAGGCGTATGCGATGTCGCTATCTGCGACGGCTTCGTCGGTAACGTTGTCCTGAAGCTTACCGAGGGCCTCGTCGAAGGCCTCTTCAAGGCCATAAAACAGGAAATTATGGCGCAGAAATTTCGATTTCTCCTGGCGCTGCTGTTTAAGAACGTTATGAAACGGTTTTACAGAAAGCACGACTACAACGAATATGGAGGTGCGCTGCTTTTGGGGATAAACGGGACGGCGCTTATCTGCCACGGGGCAAGCGAAAGCAGGACCATCAGAAATGCCATCCTCGCGTCGAAGAAATACCACGCGGAGAAAATCAACGACAAAATAACCGAATACTTGGAGGCCAGCACCATCGGCAGGGAGGCGCAGGGCCCCGAGTCGGAGGACGTTACTTTAAGGGTCAGGGATGAGCAGGTCGAAGTCGATTGAGTCGCACCGCCCGCCTTTCATCGCGGTTATTACGGGGCACGGTTCATACGCGCCGGCCAAAATCCTCACCAACGAAGACCTCGCAAAAATGGTCGACACCTCGGATGAATGGATAAGGACGCGGACGGGGATTCAAAGACGGCACATTTGCAGTGAAAAGGAAAGCACGGCACAACTGGCGACCGAGGCGGCGAAAAAGGCGCTTGATGTGGCGGGGTTGCAGCCGGAGAAGCTCGACCTTATTATCGTTGCGACCATCACGCCTGAAATGGTGTTTCCCTCGACGGCCTGTTTTGTGCAGCTTAATCTCGGCGCGAATTCCGCCTGGGCGTTCGACCTCGCCGCGGCGTGCAGCGGCTTCATATACGGCGTGTCCATCGCCCAGCAGTATCTCGAAAGCGGCAGGTTCCGAAACGCCCTTGTGATTGGCGCGGAAACGCTGACGAAAATCACCAACTACAAGGACCGCACAAGCTGCATCCTTTTCGGCGATGGCGCCGGCGCGGTCGTGCTTGAAGCCAGGCCAAGGGAAAAAGACGCTTCGCAGAGCGGCATCATTTACAGCACAATGTATTCTGACGGCAGCAGTTGGCAGGCCCTTAACTGCCAGGCCTATGGGTCGCGGAACCCCATTAGCAGGCCGCTGGACGACCCGAACAAGGTTTATATGGAAATCAAGGGCCGCGAGGTCTATCAGCAGGCGGTCCGTAGAATCGTCGAGACCGTCACCGAATGTCTCGAAAAATGCGACCTGACGATTGATGATATTAAAATGGTTGTTTCGCATCAGATGAACGCGAGAATCATTGAGTCGGTGGCCAAGCGCCTGGAGCTGCCGCCCGAAAAGTGCTTCATAAACATCAATGAATTTGGCAACACATCCGCCGCCTCGGTGCCCC
>CAYUIL010000108.1:0-7347 GCA_964444715.1 uncultured Pirellulales bacterium
AAGTCAGCCGGCTCGGCCTTGGCTAATAGTACCGGAAAGGCCTGAATAGCGACGCTCTTTGGCCCGAAGGCAACGACCTCGATTCCCAGCCGTTTGATTAGCCCGGTGTTGTTTTCGATGGTATCCAGCTGGGCCTTGGTCAGTTGAACACTTTCCGGCACTAAAAGTTTTTGCGATTCGAGTGCGCCCCCGCTGCTGTCTTGCGTGCCGCTGCGACTCGCCCCCGCGTCTTGCTGTTGCAAGACAGCAGCGGGGGCGGCAGCAGGCGACAGCAGGACGCGGGGGCGCACTCGCCTCTTCAGCTGCTCATACATAATGCGCTCGTGCAGAGCGTGCTGGTCGATAATCACCAGACCGTCGTCGTTTTCGGCAACGATAAAGCTGTCGTGCACCTGCATAAATTTTCTGCCGGACACGTCACCCGCAGCCCGTGGCCCGTGGTCTGAGTCCTGAGTCGCGGGTCCCGAGTCACGAGTCACAAAATCGAGATGCCGTTGTCCTGCTGGTCGATGCCTTTTGAAAAATTCCTCCATCGCTTCAGTGATTCTGCTGTCACGGCCTCGTCCCTCGTCCCTCCAAGGACGAGGCGCTTTCGCAACGGTATCAAGGTCGGTAGCCAGAAGCTTTTCCCGCAGGCAGCCGAGTATCTGCGAATGAACGAGATTGGCGTTGTAGAAACGCACCTCAATCTTTGTCGGATGAACGTTGACGTCGTAATCCTCATAAGGCATCCGGATAAACAAAAACGCAGCGGGGAACCTGCTGGGGTCGATACTGCCGCGATACGCCTCTTTGATGGCGTGCGAGATGAACTTGTCTCGTATGTATCTGCCGTTGAGGAATACGTACTGGAGCCGACTGCTGGCAGCGGCGATTGTTGGCCTGCCGAGATAAGCCATAATATGCGAACCTTTTTCCTTGCTTTCGGCCTCAAGCAACGCGTCGGCAATTTCCCTGGAGAATAACTCGGCAATTCTCGAGCGAACGCCCTGTTCGCCTGCCAGCCGAAACACGTCCCTGCCGTTGTGAGTCAGAACAAGACCAACAGCGGTATTACCCAGCGCAATCCTGGTGAGCTGCTCGACTATGTGAGCCATTTCGGTATTGGCGGTCTTCAGGAACTTGCGCCTGGCGGGCAGCTTATAGAAAATATCCCGCACCCCGATGGTCGTGCCCACGTCGGCGCTCGTCGGCATCACCTCAGCTTTGTCGCCGCAGTCGATTTCAACGCAGTTGCCCCCGCTGCTGTCTTGCGACAGCAAGACGCGGGGGTCTTTTGTTCTGCTGACCGCCTTAACCTGCGCCACCGAGGCGATACTGGCCAGCGCCTCACCGCGAAAACCCAGCGTAGATATTGCCCGCAGGTCGTCGCTTGTTTTGATTTTGCTTGTGGTGTGTGGCTCGAACGCAGAGAACAAATCTTCAGCGTCCATACCGCAGCCGTCGTCCGTCACAGATATGAGTTTTCGCCCGCCATCTTCAACAGCGACGGTAATTTTTGTCGCCCCGGCGTCGATGCTGTTCTCGACTAATTCCTTGACCACGCTGGCGGGCCGCTCGATTACCTCGCCCGCGGCTATCATATTAACCATATTCCGGTCAAGGACGATTATCCGACCCACTGTTTTTCTCCCATGTTATTGCAGAATCCCGACTGTGGTTCTCAGACCCTGCTTTGCTCCTCAACCTGCCCGGCAGCCGGCGGTGTCGAGATTGCGTTTACGGCATCACAGACCTTATCTACCACCAGTGCAAAAACTATGAGGCACGCGATGGAATATAAGATACCCAAAAAGGGAATCCTGCCGGCAATAATCCCAGCTACTGCCATTATAGCGGACGCCAGAAATAAACCTTCCGGAAGCTTCTCGACGCTGTATTGGTGACGCTCAATGTAACTGTTGTAATCTTTTGCGAATCCCCAGACGGCCTGAAAAACCCAGTAAAAATTAAATATGGGTATGAACATAAACCCCACGGCCTTGCCCGGTGTTGCGCGGGCGCTGCCGTCCTGAATCGAAGACCAGGCCTTGTACCACATTATCGCCCCGACGACCGCAAGATAAACCGTTACCAGCAGCGAAAGACAAAACAAAAATCCAACTAAGCCCAATGCGCCTCCCGCCGCGGCAGCCACCATAAATAAAGACAGCAAAACGCTGGCGATTCCACTTACGACCACTGACCCGAGAAAAAACTGTTTTGACATTGTATTTGCCCCCTTTCAGATAATCTTTATGTCCCCAGCGAACGTGATTAGATCTTAACTTTAGGTCACAAGCAAGCTTCGGCCTGTCATCTCTTCCGGCTTCGGCAAACCCATCATTTCGAGCAGCGTCGGCCCGATGTCCGCAAGAACACCGCCCTGGCGCAGCTTGGCATTTTTGTAACGCTCGTCGAAGACAATCAGCGGGACGTCGCCTATGGTGTGTGCGGTGTGCGGCTTGTCGGGGCTTCTGTCTATCATTTTTTCAAAATTGCCGTGGTCAGCCGTCACTATCACCGCACCGCCTGATTGTTTGACCTTGTCCAAAATCCTGCCGACACAGGCATCGACCGTTTCCGCCGCCTTAATCGCCGCATCGAGGACGCCCGTGTGCCCAACCATATCAGGATTGGCAAAGTTCACGACCATCACGTCGTATTGATTTGAGTCGAGCCGTTGCAGCACGACGTCGGCGACCTCATAGGCGCTCATCTCCGGCTTCAAATCGTATGTCCGCACACGCGGCGAAGGGACAATCTGCCTGTCCTCGCCTGGGAAGGGCTTTTCGGTGTAGTCGTTGAAGAAAAACGTTACGTGTGCGTATTTCTCGGTTTCCGCGCAGCGAAATTGTTTAAGACCCAGCGAGCCCCAGTAGGCGCCCAATATATTTTTCATTTTCGGCGGTTTCGGAAACGCCACAGGTGCGGGAATGGTCGCATCGTATTCGGTCATACAGACGTAATAAATATCCGGCTTGGTGGTGCGGGCAAATTCCTTGAAGTCGGGCTGGACAAATGCCCTGGTGATTTCGCGCGGCCTGTCGCCGCGGAAGTTGAAGAACACCACGCCGTCGCCGTCGGAAACTATCCCTATGGGTTCGTTATCCTCATTGACGATTGCCGTCGGCTCGATGAACTCATCGGTTACTTGTTTGGCGTAACTGTTTGCGACGGCCTCGGCGGCGTTTTTCGCCTTGAGGCCCTTGCCTACCCGCATACACTCGTATGCCTTTTGCACCCGCTCCCATCGGCTGTCGCGGTCCATCGCATAAAACCTGCCCATCACAGTGGCGATTTTGCCTACGCCAATCTGGGCGGCCCGTTGCTCGATTCGGGCTATGTAGCCGGCGCCGCTGTCGGGCGGGGAATCCCGGCCATCGATAAAGGCGTGGATGAAGACGTCTTTGACTTCGTTTCTTTTCGCAAGCTCTAACAGCCCATACAAATGGTCTAACAGCGAATGCACGCCGATGTCGCTGCACAGGCCCATAACGTGCATTCTGCCTTTGCGCTCCTTTATAAATTTGACCATATTGGCGAACTGTTCATTTTTAAAAAATGAGCCGTCGCGGATGGCCCTGCTTAGTCGCACCGACTCCTGCGGGACTATCCTGCCTGCCCCGATATTCTGATGCCCCACCTCGCTGTTGCCCATTGTCCCGTCGGGCAGCCCCACGTATTCCCCGTAGGTATGAATGAGCGTGTTTGGGTATTCGCTCATCAGCATATCATCGGTGGGTATATGCGCGCGTTTAACGGCGTTATAGGCGTCCTCAGCAGGGTCCGGATTGTAGCCCCAGCCGTCACGAATAATCAGCACAAAGGGTTTGCGTTCCAAAACCGCCTTTTTTGCCATAAAAGCCAAACCTCTCAAGCAACCGCCATTCAGAAGCAGCTCAGTATGATAAGACCTCTCTGCTGGTATGTCAAACGTTTGCCTCCGGCCGCCTGTCATCGCAGCTATCCGCAGGCCAGCGAAAGTTTTTGACAGCGCTGCTTATCACGATATAATTTTAGGACTTACGGCGAGTTGAGACGATATATTAGGAAGGGTTGCCTGTCCTCCGTAGCAGTGGCGTTGCCGCTGCGGAGGATGGATGTGTGTTGTGTTCGATTACTTGTCCGCCGCAGGCGGAAATGGGGAAAAATGGATGCCTGATAAAAAGGACGTTCACCTTTTGTCCCGCATAGTGATAGCAAGTCTTGTATTTTTGTTTGCAGCCGGCTGTACGTCCCGGCAGCGGGCCGTTGAGCTTTACGTCGATGCAGTAACGCTCAAGGAGCTTAACCAGAGCGAAAAGGCCGTCCAAAAGCTCAACCAGGTGGTAAAGGCCGACAAGCGTTTTTCGCTTGCGCACTCGCTGCTGGGCGAGATTTACGAGCAGGCGGCGGATTACCAGAAGAGCGCCGCTTCATATAAGACCGCCACCCAGCTTAACCCCTGGTCATTTAAGGACTATTTTGCCCTGGGGCGGGTCTATCAAACAGTGAAGGATTTTTCCCAGGCCGTCAACGCATACCGCAGGGCGGTGCAGCTCAAGCCCGACAATCTCGCAGCGAACCTCAACGCCGCCAAGTGCCTGTATGAGATAAACGATTACAACCAGGCCCTCGTTTATGGCAGAAGGGCCGAACAGATTTACCCCAACATCGCCGAGCTTCACCAGCTCCTCGGCAATATTTACGATTCGCAGAGGGATTACGAGCAGGCAATACGGTCGTACAAACGGGTGCTGGAGATAAACGGTAACAACCCCGGCGTTATGATGCCCCTTGCCGTCGCTTATCTGCGGACAAACCGCAACGAGCCGGCCAAAGAGCTGCTTATGGCGATAACGCAGTTGCAGCCGGCGAACAGCTCCGCCTGGCAGTATCTCGGGTACTGTTTCCTCCGGCTCAACGACGTCAACCAGTCAATTGAACACTACAGAAAGGCCATCGAGATAAACAATCAGGACTGGGAGGCATACCGCGGGCTTGGCGTCGCCTATATGATGAGGGCGCTTAACAACGGGGACGTTGCCCTTAAGGCGCAGGCAGTCGAATTATGGCGGCAGTCCCTGAGCATCAGGCCCGACCAGCCACGCCGCGACCAGCTCGTCAAACTCATAGAAAAATACTCAAAGTGATTCCCACAGGAAAACAGAGGACAGATGACAGAGAACCGAAGACACGTCTTCCGTCCTCCGTTCTCTGTTCTCCGTCTTCTGGTATCCGTCATCTGCTCTTCTGGCCCGTCTTTGCAGCCGGCGTGGTTCTTGATTTGTGGACAAAAAACGCCGTGTTCAACTGGCTTGGGGACTTGCGCCGAGACAGCGTCACTATTATAAATGGTTTTCTGCGACTGCAATTGGCTGAAAACCCCGGTGCGGCCTTCGGCATAGCCACAGGACAACGCTCCCTGCTGGTGGTGGTGTCGGTAGCGGCACTGGTGGTGGTGATTGCGGTGTTTCTGTTCGCCGGGACCAACCGCAAAATAATTCAGATTGCACTGGCTTTGTTTGCTGCCGGAGTGAGCGGAAACCTTTACGACCGGCTCTTCAACAACGGCTTAGTACGCGATTTCATCGACGTTGTGTATTGGCCCGGCAGGCATTGGCCCGCTTTCAATGTTGCCGATTCAATGTTATGTATCGCCGTTGGTCTGTTGATTCTGTCCGGCTTCGGCTCGGCCCGTGTATCCCCCCAACGGTCCTGACCCTGCCTGCGCCGAGACGAGTCCGGCTTTACTGACCGGCAATCTTCTCAAAAACGTGCTCAGCCACAAATATAGGCGCACCCGTCGCCGCACCCAGCGCAATAGCGTCCGACGGACGCGAGTCAACCTCTACTGTCTTGCCGTTTAAGCTCAGAACTATCTTGGCGTAAAACGTGTGGTTGCGCAGGTCGTTAACGACTATTCTTTCAATCCGCGCACCCAGATTTGTGATTATGCTGTCTAACAGGTCGTGGGTCATCGGACGCGGGGGAGTGATGCCCTTGAGCCGGCGGTCTATCGCAAATATCTCCACTATCCCGATTACTATCGGAAAGCTCCGCTGGCCGTGACGCTCTTTGAGCACTATCACCTGCTGGTCGGATGTCTCGTTTATGATTATCTTTGAAAGTTCAACCTCAATGTCCATCTTTTTACTCCTCCTGCTTGTCCAGCTCGGCAAGGTGTTTTTCTATTGCAGCCAATTGCTCGGTTAGCTCGGCCAGTTTATTTTTTGTCCGTTTTACAATTTCCGGTTTGGCCCTGGTTATAAACTTTTCGTTGGCTAATTTCGCCTCAATACCCTTTTTCGCCTGCTCGACCTGCTCTTTCTGTTTGGCTAACCGCTTTCGCTCGGCCTCAACATCAATCACGTCGTGGAGATAGATTTGCATCTGCCCGGCTATCGTCGCAGCGGCGTTTTGGGGTTTCTTGGCCGTCTGCGAGGCCTTGAAGTTTTTCAGCCCCGCAAGTTGACAGATAAGCTGGTTATTGGCATTCAAAACATCCGAAATCTCATCCGGGGCGTTAACAGATGCGGCGAATTTCTCAGAGGGCGCCTTATTATACTTGCTCCTTATGTCCCGAAACACGCGAGTTACCATCTGGATTTTGTCAATCCGCTGCTCAATATCTTCATCCATCAACGAGTCGAGCCGCCCTGGCCAGCCGGCAATCACCAGCGCCTTTGCAGCATTTGCTTCGGCTGTTCCCTTGAGTCCTCGCGCCGGAGCAATTTCATTTAGTTTCTGGAATATTCCTTCGGTGATAAACGGCACGAATGGATGCAACAAACGAAGCACCTGGTCCAGAACGAAGGCCAGCACGTTCTGCGCAACTTGCCTGCCCGTTAGGCAGGTCGGCTTCTGTGCTGCATCAGACATCCTCGGCTTTGTCCATTCCAGATACCAGTCACAAAAATCGTTCCAGAAGAACTTGTAAAGCGCGCTTAACGGCTCGTTATATTTGTATTCGTCAAGCCCGTTTGTTACCTCGGCAATCGTCCGCGCCAATCGAGACAAAATCCATTTGTCAGTAATCGTCAGCTTGGCTTTGTCAAATTCGTCGGGATTGATTCCTTCGAGATTCATCATTGCAAACCGCGAGGCGTTCCACAGCTTATTGCAGAAGTTTCGCCCAATGTCCAATTTTGGCGAGGTATTCTCGACCCTGCCGTCAGGCAGCGTCATTTGCACAACCGGCATACGAATATCCTGCGTGTCAGTTGTCATACTGGCAAGAGTAAAACGCATCGCGTCTGCACCGTGGCTGTTTATGGCGACAAGCGGGTCGATGCCGTTGCCCAAGCTCTTGCTCATCTTTCGGCCTTCGCCGTCCTGTATCATCGCGTGGATATACACGTCCCTGAAAGGTATATCGCCGACGCA
>CAYUIL010000109.1:0-3224 GCA_964444715.1 uncultured Pirellulales bacterium
CGCCGCCAGCGTTCGTTCTGAGCCAGGATCAAACCCTTCAGTTTGATTCATCGATCCACCTTCGCCCTTCGGGCTACGGTGGACAGGTCCACCTTTGCACAAGGCAAGGGCAAACAAGTCCTTTTCACCCGGGACGGAAATGGAGGTCGTCTTAAATAGGCTCAACACTCTCAAAAATTGGCACAACATTGAAAGTGCTGATAAACAACTAAATACGCACTTTCGTTGCTGTTTTGGCATAACTGTTAACTTGTAAAAGAGCGGAATCTCGAGTTGTTAAGACAGCGATGGCCAAGCAGCAGGTTGTAGCCGATGCTTGACCATCCAAGAATGCAATTCTATCACAAATACGTATATCGTCAAGAGGGGAAGGCAAAAAAAATAAAAAATTTTTTATACCGCATTTTTTACCGCAGAGCACGCGGAGAACGCAGAGAATTCAATTATTTACAAATAAAAGGGATTTGAACATCGAACGTCCAACCCGCCTACGGCGGGCAAGCATAGAACACAGAACGCGGGACAGAAGACCCGTCTCCGCTACGTTTCGCCGAGGCAAGCAGAGAACAGAGGACTGAAGACGGAATAAGGAATGCAGAATGCAGAATAGAGAATGCAGAATAGAGAACGGAGGGCAGAAGACAGGAGACAGGAGATAGAAGACGGCGTGGAGATTTGGGATTTTCGATTTTGTATTTCAGTTTCTATGCTATTGACTGCGGAGCAGTACGTATTTTCTCATACACTCCTTTCGCGTCCTGAATCAATTCGAAAGAAGGGATTGACTCAGGCATACCCGGCCAAAACGTACCGCCGAACCACCAGTTCATAGGATGAGACGGGCCAAAGGTTATTGTGCCTTTGCCGCCGGCTTTTTCTGTTAGCGACAGGTCGCTGATGGTGCGCAGGTTAATCGATTTGACCTTACGGCTGATGACGCCGGAGATTATTATGATGCGCCGGTTTGTCAGGCCATAATATGTGCCTGCCCGGCGTTTTGCATCGACAATGAATCTTCCAAATATGAGATGGAGGCCGACCAAAACAAATGGAATCCCGAACAAGGGGAAAATGATAACACCAGGAGAAGAAGGTCGCTTGTCAGAGAAGATTGTCATTGATAGAGCCGTAACCTCCCAGAAGATGGCGAAGCCGCCCCAGAGCAAGCTAAATGGAATCATAAACACATCGGAAGACCTGAAGACAATACCTTGTTGCGGTCGGCCAGACCACAGGAGGGATTCATCCCGGCTTAGCTCGGGTTTGATCTGCGAATCAGGAATCTCTAACATTGGGTATTTCTTCAAACCAGACATAATAATAAACGACACGATTTTTATCGGTTTTATAATACCATAATGTGGCTGCGAAGCAAAGTCCGCCGGAGGAGGGATACGCGATAAGATTGACCCCGGCCGAAGGATTGCCCCCAGCCGACGAATTGCTGGGGCAGGCGGGGCAGGCCCCCGATTACAATTTCTGAGAAGCTTGAATCAAGGGCGGGCAAGTGGGGGAGCTATATACGTCGCTGGGAAGGCCAGCGGTTTGATGTTAGAATACAAGTATGGTGAAGAAAACGGATTTAATTGCGTATTGCGGGTTGTATTGTGGGACGTGTCCGAGCTATACGCAGGAAGCTGCTGACCTGGCAAGAGACCTGCGGAAAGAACTTCGGCGGCACAAATTTGAAAAACATGCCGGTTTTATTGCGAAGATACCGGGATGCAAGGCGTTCAAAAACTACAAAGAAGGGTACGACCTTTTGGGCGCAATTATGAAGATTCGCTGCAGGAACAAGTTCTGCAGATTGGGCGGCTGGAGCAGCGGCTGTGAGATAAGAAAATGCGCGAAACAAAAGGGGTTGGCCGGCTGCTGGTTATGTGATGAGTTCGAGAAGTGCAAAAACCTAAAAGTCCTGGAACAAAGCGGCGATACGACACATCTTAAAAACCTGCGAAAGATTCGAAGATTGGGGACGGAGGGATTTGTCAGGGCACAGGTACGGTGAGATTTCAGATTTTCGATTTAAGACTGGGTCCCCTGTTCAAACCCAAAGGGGAATGCCCTCTCGGGGATGACGCCCGCCAAACAGATCGGCGAGTAAATCTCGCTACGAGAAATCAGAATCTCTCAGCTCGGAGGTGACAGGAGGGAGAGATGCCGTTTTTGCCGTAATAATTCTGGTGATAATCCTCTGCGGGCCAGAACTCTTTTGCGGATTCAACTGATGTATCAACATTAAGGCCTTTTTTGCGCAGCAGGCCAATCAAGCGGTTTGCAATTTCTTTTTGCTGCTGGTCGGAGTAGAAAATGGCGGAGCGATACTGGTAGCCGACGTCGGGGCCCTGGCCGTTGCGCTGAGTGGGGTCGTGGACTTCAAAAAACAGTTTGGCAAGGGTCTCGTAAGTGGTCTTGCCGGGGTCGAAGACAACTTCGACGGTTTCGGCGTGTCCCGTCCTGCCGTTGCAAACCTGCTCGTAGGTGGGATGTCTGACATTACCGCCCATATAACCGGAGCAGACGGAGATGACGCCCGGAGCGGTCCTGAACCAGTAGTCAACACCCCAGAAGCAGCCACCTGCGAAATAGGCCTTTTGGGCCGGTGCGGGTTTGTCATTGGGGTCGGTTTTGGCAGCGGGGACAAAGACGAGCGATATGGAATTGACGCAATGTCTTATGTTTTTGTCGGTGAGACCCTCGCCTGTGAATACGTGTCCGAGGTGTGCGCCGCAATTGGCACAGATAATCTCAGTGCGGATGCCATCGGTGTCGGGGAGACGTTTTACGGTGCCGGGTATCTCGTCGTCGAAAGAAGGCCAGCCGCAATGGCCGTCAAACTTGTCGCTGCTGCGGTAAAGCGGTGCGCCGCAGCGCTTGCAGAGGTATGTGCCGGCCTCGGTATTATTAAGGTATTTGCCGGTGAAGGGGGCCTCAGTGCCCTTGTCTGTAATTACATATTTTTCTTCAGGGGTGAGCTTATTGTAAGACATTTGTTTTGTTCCCTGCTGCACAGCCAGTGCGGCTATTGCAAGACCGAAAATCGCGATTCCGGCGTATTTAAGCTTCATATTTTATGCCTTTCAGCACAATTGTTCTGTTCTTTAATATGCGCAGATGCAATCAGCTGTTCGGTTGGTTTTTGGAATGCAAAATTTGGCAGGTAGTCAGACGTGGCATGCGGAAGAGGGCCCGCAGTTTTTAATTATCCGGTCTGTAGTCGTGCC
>CAYUIL010000109.1:3234-7269 GCA_964444715.1 uncultured Pirellulales bacterium
GGGAGCCGGGACATATTTACCGCCGAACCATATATTGCCTGGGAGAATACCTTCGAGCAGCCGCTTGTCGAGGTAATACTGTTTGAGGTAGCCATTGGCGTTGATTATGCCGACAACGCCTCTGATGCACTCAGAAATCGTGCCCCTGACAATCAAAAAGTCCTGACTGCCCGGTCCCGTTACTTTTCTACCGCCGGACTGACGGACGTTTTCAGCGCCCCATCCGCCGCCGCCGACGGTAACCGCCGCTTCAACGACCATAGTATGCGGCAGTGAACGGTCAGTGCCCGTTCCGTTGGCAATAGCGAGGTAGTCGTGTTTCTTTGTTGAGGGCGTCAAACGGTCGTCGACAGTCGGGTCGGGCGGGAGAGGGTCTGAACGGTTCGACATACCAGGGTCGACAACTTTTACGACACCCTGGGCAATGAGGCCGAGGACATTAGGGTTATCCGCAGTGGGCATACCGGCTGCGTCGTGGGCGCCATCAACCACTATGGAGTCCGCTATCCAGATGTTGCCCGTTGCGACGATAGTCATCTTGCCATTTACGACCATATCGGTGTAGTCGCTGCTGCCAATGACGACGTCGCCTTCGACAAAGATTTGTCCGCCCGGCTCGCTTTCCTTGCTGCCGAATTTCTGCGTGACGTAGGCGTCTTCTACAGGTTTAACGTCCCGCGGCTGGTCCTGAGGGGCGTAATGATAGGCATAGATATTGTATTTCTGATAAGTGCTGCCAGAGCTGCCGGGGACGATTTTGTAGTCATAAGTATTGCCGGGATAAGCTCTGACGGTGCAGTTGTTGGTGATACGCACCTGGCCGACGCCGGCATCGACAAAGAATTCGAGCTGGACGGCGTTTTGCGGGTTGGAGACATTGGCAGTGCCTGTGGGCATAAATCTGAAGGCGGGGTCGGTGCTGTCGCGGAAGCGGTTGACCTTGCTCTGGACGGCGGCCTCGTCGGTGACCCGCACATCGGGCTGGTCAAAATAAATTCCATCGCCGAAAAGCCCCATTACACCGGCATACTTATCCGTTCCGCCCGTGGTTTTCCTCGATTCGCCCATTTCGACTTTCTGCTCAAAGTCGGGGCTGCCCTTTATGTATATGTCCCGCCCGTCGGGATTATCCTTTAGATTGTTTATGTGGAGGGGAATGTCGATTATCTCGCCGTCGGCGAAATAAACCGCACTAGTGGAGGTTGGACCTATGGGGATTCGGCACTTGCCCATAACCCAGCCGGTTATTTCCTGCACGACGGCAACATCGACGACGCGTGTGTTGATGCCGCTGGTGCCGGTTGAGACGATTCTGAAGATTGGCCGAGCGCTGATGTAATCGTCGAAGCTAACCTCATAGGAGCAAGAGCTGCCCTCAAAGTCGATGGTTCCGGAATTGCCGCCGGTCTGCAATGCGCCGAGGATGTCGGACTGCTGGCTCATCCAGAAGACGCCCTGTTCGTAGCCGGCCTCTGCCGCCAACATTGCGGTGGTTTCATTTTTGGCCTTGACCGCTTGCATGCGGACGCCGTAGCTTGCCATCATCAGGCCGACCGCAAGAGCGACCAATATAACCACCGCCACAATTACCAGCGGAAGAACGAAGCCCCTCTCGTTGTTCGTATTTTGTTGTTCGTATTTCGTTGTTTGTATTTTGTTGTTCATAGTTTTCGCCGTTTAAGGCCAAACGTTTCGCATCAGCGTTGCCGCCGTTACGGTGGTTTGGGATTTGTCATTGGGGTCGGCAATAGTCAAACTCATCCGGACACACCCTTTTCCGTCGCCGTCGAGATTGCGAGTGGTATGGCTGAATTCGAGCGCCGTCACGTTTTCCGCCAGCGTGGAGGTGTTGACAGGGTCCCCCGACAGGCGGTTGCCGGCGGCATCAACACCGCCCGGGGGATACGGCCCGAGGTCGAGCATCAGTTTGTCGCCATCGAGGTAGAAGAGGGCATAGGCCGTGCCGGTTATCGATGTACTCATAATGGCGCTATTAAGCTCGGTGTCCCAGTAATGAAACTCGACGGCCTGACCCGTTACGACCTCTTCGGGGTTGGCCGGGGGAGGCAGCCGTTCAAATTGCCCTGCTTTTATCTCGTAGAGGGTGTAATCCATCTTGTTGGATTTCCTGCCGAGTGTTCCAAACGTTATAGTCGTTCCCATCGCATCGAACTGGGGCTTTGAGTAGGCATAATTGAACGCTCGTGCCCAACTGCGCTGCCCGCTTACGAGCAGCGACCCCACTATAAGGACCACAATCAGCGCAGCGGAGGTTGCAACGACAAGCTCAATGAGGGTAAATCCGTGTCTCGTGTCTCGTGACTCGTGGCTCGGACGAGCGACGAGCATTGAGCATCGAGCATCGAGAATCAAGAATCGAGTTTGCACCATATTATTAGTCACTGGTCCTGCCTGACATAAGTAGTAAGATTGACGCCTGGGTCGTCGGCGGCTACCGCCCCGTTTCCGAAACCCCTCCTCCACTGGACAACAACGTCTATCCTGCGAAGCGTAACGCCGGCCACGGGGTCAGTTGCGACATCGCTGTGAGACATAGTGATGTGCAAGGGCAGGCCATCTATCGTCGTCACAAAATTACCAGCCGGCAGCTCCGGGGGCAGAACGAAGCCCATATGGAGGTTTTCGGGATTGTAATCCGCTGAGCCGCCCGCGCTTTTCCAGTCCTCTATGAGGAGCTGGCCGACGCGAGTGGCCGTCAACTGGGCCCTGGCGAAGCGAACGTGGTTCACGCAAAGATACTCATAGCCCAGCGTGCCTAATGCGGCGATGACGATGACCGAGACCGCCAACATCACTTCGACAAGTGTTATTCCTTTTGTTCGTATTGCGTATTGCGTACTGCGCATTGCGTGATTTGGTCGCACCTCGCACCGCCCACAACAAACGACGGTCAAGCTCGCCTTCGGCTGTAGCATAGGTGCCCCCTTCATATAAGATATAAACCAACACTGCCAAATGCCAAATTCCAACCGGCAGTTTCCTGATTTTCCCGCCAAGACCCGATAAAGTCGCGGGTCCGCCCTCCTACTTCGCTAAAGCTCCGCAGGACAAGTCGGCGGATAAATTTTTAGTTTTGAGTTTTGACCCCTGCCTACGACCCCCGCCTGAGACTTGCGAGGGCAGGATTGCAGGGGCAAGGTTTTGAGTTATTCATCCTTCGCAGTAACCCCGATTTTATCGGTGATGGGGAAATGCCTACTTTATTTGCCATTATCTCAGCGTGGCTGCGATAGACACTGCTACGGAGAACGGATAAAATGGCGGTATGAAGGAATTTCTCAACAAGATAATCTGCGGCGACTGTACAAAAGTGCTGGGCAAAATCACTGAGCCGTTTGCGGACCTGATATTTGCGGACCCGCCATTCAACATCGGGTACAAATACGACAAATATAATGACGAGGTCGCCGGCGATAAATACATCGGCTGGACAAGAGATTGGATGACCGTCTGCAAAAAGGTCTTAAAGCCAACCGGCTCGTTCTATATCGCCATAGGGGATGACTACGCCGCGGACGTCAAAATCATAGCCACGAGGGAATTAAATCTGGTGATGCGGAACTGGATAATCTGGCATTATACATTCGGCCAGCAGACGAAAGACAAATTCGCCCGCTCACATACGCATATATTTTACTTTGTCAACGACCCGAAGCACTTCACATTCAATGACGATGCAGTGCGGATAATCTCGGACAGGCAAAAGATTTACAGAGACAAGCGTGCCAATCCCGCGGGGAAAATGCCTGATGACGTGTGGGACGAGTATCCGCGCATTTGCGGCACATTCGATGAGCGAACAAATTTTCCCTGCCAGATGCCGGAGAGTTTGCTTGCCCGTATAATCAGGACCAGCTCCAAGGAAGGCGAATGGGTGCTGGACCCCTTTAGCGGCTCAGGAACAACCGTAGTTGTAGCTCATAAATTGAAACGCAATTACACCGGTATTGAGATATCAGATAAGTACGTAAAGGGAACTATTGCCCGTATCAAGCAATCAGAAGGAGTGCCAAT
>CAYUIL010000110.1:0-6969 GCA_964444715.1 uncultured Pirellulales bacterium
GGCGTTACTAAAAAATGCGCATTTAATAAGCTCGCAGGAGGCGTTGTTCCTGCTGAGTCACGTTCGCCTTGGACTGAATATGCGCAAGCACCAGGGGGCATCGACGCCGGCCATCGACCGGCTTTGCTCCTTAGCTGGTGACGGCGGCAGCACCGGAGCACCAGGCCGGCTGTCCATCGCCACGGTAAATCGCTTATTTTTGCTTACCCTGCCGGCCCATTTGCAAATCAACTACGGCAAAGAGCTTGATTCCACCCACCGCGACGCCCTCCGCGCCCAAATCATCCGCTCGGCCCTCAATGGATAGCGTATAGCGGGTAGGATGAGACAAGATAAAGGGATAGTGTCCAGCGTCAGGGGTTTTTGACGCCGATGTCCTTGCAAATCTTGCGACAGAGATGGCCGTTTATTTCTCTGTGTCTTGGTATGGTGGATACCTTTTTCACCTTGCGGTTGACGTAAACTGTGTGGTTTCCACCCTCACGCAAGAATTCGCATCCCTGCTTCGTGAGGTGCCGTATCAGGCCCGTCCTTTTCATGCGGTCAGAATGCCAAAAGGTTCCTTGACGACTTGCTTTCCCGCGGTTTCCTCTTCGTTAAGCTGCCGATACGACTCCAGGACCAGTTCGATGGCTTCTTTAAGATTGCGTTTGGTTTCTCGCAGGGTTGCACCCTGGGTATTTGCTCCGGGGAGTTCCTCAACGTAGCCAATATAGCCGTCTTTTACCTTTTCATAAACCGCGGTTAATTTGATTCGCATAGTCGCTCTCTTTCCTTTCGTCTTTATTTTATCTTTTTCCTTTTATAAAATCAATGCTATTGTTCAGTTGTTTTTGTCTGCCAAAATGGCACGACGGGAGCGAAAAAAAGGGCATAAGTGCATAAGGGAAAAGGGCATAAGTTGTTGCTATGTAGAAACTTAAGGTTATATTAAGTATACAGAGTGCTGCTGGCACGGGGTTTGCACCTCCATTGTAAAAACGAAATTATTACGCAGAAGCGCGTAAACTAAAGGGAGTTGATTATGGCTACGAACAAGATAATCGGAATAGACCTCGGGACAACATTCTCGGTGGTCGCCGTGATGGAAGGCAACGCACCGAAGGTGTTGATTAACTCGTCCGGTTCCCGGCTGACGCCTTCGGTGGTCGGCTTCACCGACAAAGGTGAGCGGTTAGTCGGCCAGATTGCCAAGCATCAACAGGTAACCAATCCTGAACACACGGTGTTCTCCATCAAGCGGTTTATGGGCAGACGGCACAACGAGGTGGCGGCTGAGGAGAAAATCGTGCCGTATAAAATTGTCGGCGGTCCGGATGAGCTGGTCAAGGTCAACGTCCGGGGAAAGGATTACACACCGCCTGAGATATCAGCGATGATTTTGCAGGATTTGAAGAAGACCGCCGAGGATTATTTAGGCGAGCAGGTCGAGCGGGCGGTAATCACTGTTCCTGCGTATTTCAACGACGCGCAGCGTCAGGCGACCAAGGATGCCGGCACGATTGCCGGACTAAAAGTCGAGCGGATTATCAATGAGCCGACGGCTGCCGCACTTGCCTACGGAGTCGAAAAGAAAAAGAACGAAAAAGTCGCCATTTTCGATTTCGGCGGCGGCACCTTCGACATATCTATACTCGATATCGGCGACAATGTTTTCGAGGTGCTCAGCACCAACGGCGATACGCACTTAGGCGGCGATGACCTCGATGCGGTTCTCATTAATTACATCGCCGACGAGTTCAAGAAAAAGGAAGGCATCGACCTTCGCAAGGACCCGATGGCGCATCAGCGGCTCAAAGAGGCGGCTGAAAAGGCCAAGTGCGAATTGAGCACTCAAATGGAGGCGACGGCGAATCTGCCGTTTATCACCGCCGACGCATCGGGGCCGAAACATCTGCAGATGACGATTACCCGCAGCAAAATGGAGGCCTTGTGCGAGCCGGTATTCGACCGGCTCAAAAACCCCTGCGTCAAGGCGATGCAGGACGCGAAACTGGCGCCAAAGGATATCGCGGAGATTTTGCTTGTCGGCGGCTCAACAAGAATTCCAAAGGTTCATCAAATCGCCAAAGAACTCTTCCAGAAGGAGCCCAACAAAAGCTTAAACCCCGACGAGGTAGTTGCGATGGGCGCCGCTGTTCAGGGCGCGGTGTTAGCCGGCGACACGGGCGTAAAGGATATTCTGCTTTTGGACGTTACGCCGCTTTCGCTTGGCGTTGAGACCCTGGGCGGCGTTATGACAAAGCTGATTGAACGCAACACCACGATACCCACGAGCAAGACCGAGATATTCTCAACCGCTGCGGACACTCAGACCACCGTTGATATCCACGTGCTACAGGGTGAGCGAGAGTTCGCCGGCGATAACCGCACGCTTGGCAGGTTCCAGCTTACCGGCATTCCGCCTGCTCCGCGCGGTATTCCGCAGATTGAGGTTGCCTTTGATATCGACGCCAACGGCATTCTCAACGTATCGGCCAAGGACCTCGCAACAAGCAAGCAGCAGTCGATTGAAATAAAGTCCAGTTCAGGCCTTAGCGACCATGAAGTTGAGCAGATGAAGAAAGACGCGGAGTCGCACGCGGCGGATGATAAGAAAAAACGCGAGGTCGTCGATTTGAAGAACCAGGCCGACCAGTTGATTTACGCGACGGAAAAGACGCTAAAAGCGCAGTCAACAATCTCAAAGAAGCGGTTAAGGGCGATAGCGCAGAAGCCATAAGAAAGGCGATTGAGAATCTCAATAGCTCCACGCAGGAGCTTGGTAAGGCGCTGTACGAGGAAGCCGCGAAGAAGGGCGCCGGTGGCCCAGGCAAGGCCGGCCCAACGGGACAAACACCTCCACCTCCGCCGCCGGAAGGCGAAGTCCGCAGAAAAGGCCCCGACGACGTAATCGACGCCGAATTCGAAGCCAAAGACAAATAAATCCTCAGCTATCAGCGAGCACGATTGCGGGCGGGCGCGGTTTTTAATGACCGCGCTCTTTTTATTTGCGCCTGCTGCCTTTTGGTTCGTTTGGCTTTTTAGGGAGACCGGTATCTTTGCGCTTGGCAGATTGGGAACAGTCAATTAAAATTTGGCGCCGGCGGCGAAGAACTGAAAAGATGGTGCGATTGTTGGGGTGCGGCGATAGCAACGAAACTTAAACAGGAGCTGAATCTACTTGGTGTTTTCTGCATCGCCTCCGGTGCGATGATAAGTTCGGGACTTTTTATTTTGCCCGGGCTTGCGTATGCGAAAGCCGGTCCCGCCGTTATCGTCTGTTATTTTCTTGCCGGTCTTTTATCGCTGCCCGGGATGCTGAGCATTGCGGAAATGACAACCGCTATGCCCAAGGCCGGCGGCGACTGCTTTAGTGTAATACGTTCCCTCGGCCCCGGAGTCGGAACGGTCGCGGGGCTTTTGAGCTGGTTTGCGCTGGCGATGAAGAGCGCATTTGCCCTGGTGGGTATGTCGGTTTTCACGGTTCTGGTTGTGGGTATCGACATCCACATAATCGCCGTCGCTTTCTGTCTGGCCTTTATCGCAATAAATCTGGTCGGGATTAAAGGGGCGGGAAGAACGCAGGTCGGTCTCGTAGCCGGACTGCTGCTGCTTATGGCGCTTTTTGTCATACTTGGTCTCAACAAGGTCAAAGTCGATAATCTCGTCCCCTTTGCACCTCACGGTCTTGCCGGCATATTCTTCACGACCGGCTTCGTTTTCGTCTCCTACACGGGGCTTTTGAAAATCGCCAGTGTCGCAGAGGAAATAAAGGACCCTATGCGCAATATCCCCCTCGGAATGATTGTCTCGCTTCTCGTGGTGAGTATCTTCTACACCTTTATGGTCTTTATCACCACCGGTGTGCTCGAGGGCGACAAGCTGAGCCGGTCGCTTAGCCCAATCTCTGATGCTGCGGAGGTCTTTATGGGTGAGCCAGGCAAAATTGCCCTCAGCATCGCCGCCATCCTTGCCTTTCTCTCAACCGCCAACGCCGGCATTATGACCGCGGCCCGCTCGCTGGTACCCTTGAGCCAGGATGGCCTGCTGCCCGAAAAACTCGGCAGAATCAATGCGCGTTTCGGAACGCCTCACAATGCGCTGCTGGTTACGGGGCTGTTCGTACTGGTTTCGCTGTTTTTGAAACTCGAAATCCTCGTCGAGGCCGCCTCAATCGTCCTGATACTGACAAACATCCTCGCCTGCCTGTCTGTTATTATCCTGCGTGAAAGCCGCATCCAGAATTACCGTCCCAGCTTCCGTGTTCCGCTGTATCCCTGGATGCAAATCGCGGGCATCGTCGGCTTTTGCTTTCTCATCCTCGAAATGGGAAAAGAAGCCCTGTTTGTCAGCTTCCTTCTCATAATCGCCGGCGTCTTTGTGTATTGGTTCTACGGACGAATCAGAACAAACAGGGAATACGCCCTGCTTCACCTCATTGAACGGATTACCGCAAGAGAGCTTACCAGCTACTCGCTCGAAGAGGAGTTGAGGGAAATCATCAGACAGCGAGACGAAATCGTCAAAGACAGATTCGACCACGTGGTAGAGGCGTGCGTTGTTTTAGACGTGGATAAGGCGGTGAGCGCCGATGAGTTTTTCCACCTTGTCTCTGACAAGCTGTCCGGTCGGCTCGGTGTGCAGGCAGCGGACATTTACCGGCGACTTGTGGCCAGGGAAAAGGAGAGCAGCACCGTGCTGAGCGATAACCTGGCGATACCTCATATAGTAATCGAAGGCGAGCACAGATTTGATGTCCTTATTGTCCGCTGTAAGGACGGCGTTGCGTTTTCGGATGTGCGCAGGCAGGTGCGGGCGATTTTTGTGATTGTGGGCAGCAAAGATGAGCGGAACTTTCACCTTTATTCGCTGTCCGCTATCGCACAGATAGTGCAGGACCCGCAATTTGAGAAAAGATGGATGGCTGCGAGAAGCACCGACGCATTGCGAGATATTGTCCTGCTGGGCCAGCGCAATCGCCCGGCTGCCGGACTGACGTGAAAACGGCGTATGATGTGTTCAGTGGGAAGCCATCGGCGGGTTATTTGCCGATACAGAAGCGGGAAAAGATTCTGTCCAACACCTGCTCGTCAACAGTGTGCTGGTCAATGTTACTTAAAGCGTTGTGAGCAGTCCTCAACATCATAGCGGCGACCTCGTCGTTGCCTGCCTTCAACTCGTCAACGGCCTGAACTAAATCGGCGATTGCGGCGGTGACGGCCTGCCTGTGCCGGGCGGTCAGGGCAATACCATACTTACCGTGTCCGGAGGCGGCGGCAATTATTCGTTCAGCGATTTCGGTCTTCAGCTTATTCAGACCGGCGCCTGTATGCGAGGAGATGGGCAGAAAATCGCAGCCGAAGAGCGGTTTTAATTGAGAGGTTTGTTCGGCGATATTCGAAAGTAAATCGGTCTTCGTGGCAATTGGTATCAACTGATTCGGATTTATAAGTCGGCGTATTGCAAGGTCTTCACTCCAGTTGGATTTTGCTATATCGACGCAGAAGATGACTACAAGGGCGTTTCGCAGTGCTTCGATGGCCGCCTGCTGGGCAAGCTCATCGAGTATATTTTCGGGGTTCGTTATTAAACCGGCGCAATCGAACAGAACGCAGCGACAGCCGGAAACGGTAAGCTCGCCTGTCAGGACATCTCTGGTGGTTTTGCGATGGTGCGAGACGATGCTGCGATGGCGACCGAGCAGTTTGTTTAACAGTGTGCTTTTGCCTGCGTTGGGTGCTCCTGCGATTCCGACGGCGGGCAAATCGAGCATCAATTCGGATTGCACCGTGCCGCAAAGCTGGTCCTGCAGTTGGCTTATTGTCCCGCCCAGCGTCGTGATTATATCGGCTTCGGTTGTTGGCTCGATGTCTTCCGTGCTGAAGTCAAGTCCTGCTTCGAGCCGGCTGAGCAAATCGAGGATTGTGGAGGAGATTTTTTCCTGCGTGTGGCCGAACCGGCCTGCCAGGAGATTTTCCGCAGCGGCAAGCTGAAATGTATTTGAGCAAGTAATTACCTCGTTGACGGCCTCGGCCTGGGCGAGGTCCATTTTGTCGTTCAGATAGCCCCTTGTGGTAAATTCGCCGGGCGCGGCAGGCCGAATGCCGAGGCCCAGCAGCCGGTCCATTAAGGCCTCAGTGACGGCCGGATTTGCCCACAGATGGATTTCGGCCAGGTCGTCGCCGGTGTATGAATGTGGCTCGCGGAACAGGTAAACGGCGGAATCAAGATTTAAAATTCTTCCCAAGGTAATTCCGGGATTGCCGCAGACAGCAGGAGCAAGAATCTGATTTATAATCGCAACTGTCCGCGGGCCGGTTATTCGCAGGATTACCCTGTGGTCGTTGCTCGGCGAGCTGACCGCTGCAATTGTATCGCTTGGGTTATACATAGTAATAGCGTAGAGCATACAGCGAGTAGTGTATAGAGGCAAGGGACAGCGGTCAGCTGGTCAACTTAACACTTAACACTAAGCACTCAAAACTTTCTTAGCCCGTGTACCCGCCGTAGCAGATTTTGAAGCTCCAGTCCCCCAAAGGGTCTGTCTGCTGCGGGGGGAAATTTAACGCTGCAAATTCACCGTAAAGCTCCTTTGCCTTCACATCGTATGCCCTCGCCGCCTCTTCCTCATCATCGAAATACCCGATGAATATCTTCCTGCCGTTATGTCCTATCATCACGTGCCACGTGCCCCGGCGTTTGTCCCACATCACTCCCTTGAATCGCGAGCTGCTGTCGCTTATCGGCTTCCTCTTGTTCCAGCAGTTTTCCGTCCACGTCGCTATACGCAAATTTGTCCGCCGGTTATCAAGCCCGTTATGGTTCGCGTGGTCCACTAACCTCCCGTCCTCGACGCCCATTACCATTCTGTGCATCATTATCAAATGTCTCTTTCTCTTTCCTGCCTTTTTACTGCCCGTCCCGGTTTGTGCATAAATACTTCTCCCGTGTCTGGCCGAATGCCATTTGTATTGCGTAACTCGGCCG
>CAYUIL010000110.1:6979-7256 GCA_964444715.1 uncultured Pirellulales bacterium
TCAACTATTGCAACCAGCCCTTTTGTCAACGGTATTAGTCGAAACGCGCAGCCGTAGCGCAATCGGCGGTAAAGTAAAAGCGCCCAAAGACCCAGTTGATAGATAACCTCCGGCAGATAAATCTTTACGTTAATCTTTCTCATCTTTTCTCTCCTCGAAGCGTAGCGGAGATCCCCGAGAACCTGCTCCGTTGGAACCGCAGCAGGGGACCCAGGTTTTGTCTCTCGCGCAGCGACACCACAATTTTGCATTTTACATTTTGATTTTCAAATTGAAG
>CAYUIL010000111.1:0-7133 GCA_964444715.1 uncultured Pirellulales bacterium
CGTCCTGTATCATCGCGTGGATATACACGTCCCTGAAAGGTATATCGCCGACGCAATACTGCCCCATCATTACCATTCTCGACACCCACAGCGTGATAATCTCGCGGGCCGTGCAAAGCACGTCGCCGGGATAAAACGTTTTCAGCAACGGCGACTCCTCTGGCCAGCCCAAAGTGCTGAATGGCCACAACGCCGAACTAAACCAGGTATCGAGAACGTCCTCTTCGCACCCTTTGATGTCAAACTTAAACCATAATTTCAAAGCCTCGTTAGTTGCATTCGGGAAACTTGGTAATTCGTGCATTGCAAGTGGACTTTCTTGGCTTGGTATGCGTCTTTTTGCTTCCCGACTTTTTGAAAAATTTTTGAATTCAACAACAAGTTTATGTGCCTCTTTTGATAATGGGCAAATATATACTTCAGCAAAGTTATTGCGATTAAACTTATAAGCAAAACTCTTACCCAAACCTGCTGCTTCAGAAAGTTTATCAAATTCATCTTTGAATTGACGCTGAAATTCGTCTGGAGTGGCATGGGAAGCTTCTCTTCGAGATGATTTGTACGAATAAACATCCAATTCTGTATACCAGATTGGTATTCGATGTCCCCACCAGAGCTGTCTGCTTATGGGCCAGTCGCGCAGGTTCTCTAACCAGGCCTGATATGTTTTTGCGTATCTTTCCGGGATAAATTTTAACCGGCCATCCAATAACGGCTTCAACGCCAGCCCTGCTAAAGAATTGACCGGCACGTCGGTTCCTTCAATTAGTCCTTTGCCGAATTTTTTCTCCAGATGCTCAATGGGTTTTTTCACTGCGATATACCACTGGTCCGACAGATATGGCTCGATGGGAACGTGGCTTCGATAGCTGTGCCCTACCTCGTGGCTGTAAGGCCTTACCTCTTCGAGCAGTTTTTCTTCTCTGAACCACTCGACTATCGCCTCACGTGCCTCGAACCGGTCCATCCCGATAAGATTTTCCACGTCGGGATTTTTAATCTTCTCCCAGTCGGTCCAGTCGAATTTGTCGCTTATCGAGCCGTCCGGCGCCATCACGTTAATGACCTCAAGACCCTGCCTTTGCCCAATCTCCCAGTCATCCGGGTCGTGGGCGGGCGTAACTTTCAAGAAACCCGTCGAGAATTTCGCCTTCTCGTCTTCGCTTGTTGCGTCGGGCAAAACGACGTGCTCATCGGCAATAATCGGGATAATCCTGCCGACAATCGGCAGACGGACCTTTTTGCCAACCAGGTATTTTGCACGCGGGTCTGCAGGATTCATCGCTACGGCTGTATCGCCCAGCATCGTTTCAGGCCGGGTCGTCGCAACAGTAACATACTCAATCGTGTCGCGGGCGTCTCGCCCGCGCTTTTCTTTCATTCCATACCACTTCCAATTCTTTAATCCAGCCTTTTCAGGATTGGATAACACGTAATTGACCTGATTATTAAAATCTTTTTCGTCCCGTATTAAATGGTCATAGTATTCATCCATCCATACGGAGCCTTCACGTCCAAGCTGTTTATTGATTTCCTTGGCAGTAAATGATTTCCACGAATGGACTATTTCATCTAATTTATGGTTTGTATAGGGTTTAAAAATTATATGTATATGATTGGGCATAATAGCCCATGTGAAAAGGTCGTATCGTTCACCATCAAAATGTTTCAGGGCATTATCTATGATTTCAGCAGTATCATCCTTTTTCAAGAGACATTCGCCGTGTCCTGAATTAAGGAATGATTCTATTTTCTCTGAGTATAGTTGTTGCAATTCTTTTTCTTCATTTTCTGTCAGATGGCGTCTCTGAGATTGAGCGCGATCTATTATGCTTCGCCGTTGAAATCGCCATTGTTCTGAGATTTCATTTGGTACGGAATCAGCCAATCGGAATACTATTGCGTATGTTGCCCCCTCTTTAGACCAATGAGGAAGGTAACGACCTTTGCGTTTATCGATTTGTGACGCGGGTATCTTGCCTGCGTTTGTTGTTTGAACCGAGGGCGAGACGCCCTCGACACGAACCGGCTCTACAAGCGGATAGCGCAGATACCAGAAATTTCCTGCGATCGTCTCGTGTTCGACCTCGTCATCGGCCAACACCGTCTGCGTGGCCGGGTCCCAGTTGACTAACCGTTTGCCTCGATAGATTAACCCGTCCTTGAAAAGTTTGAAAAACGCCGCCCTGACCGCCCTCGCGCAGACCTCATCCATCGTAAAGCGCGTCCGCTCCCAGTCGCACGAGCACCCCATCGCCTTGAGTTGCTCGATGATTTTCGCTTCGTACTCATCCTTCCAGGCCTGCACCCTGCCGACGAATTCCTCCCGCTTGAAATCGGTCCGCTTCTTGCCTTCCTCCGCCAGAATCCTCTTTTCAACCACCGTTTGCGTCGCAATGCTTGCGTGGTCCGTGCCCGGCATCCAGAGCGTATTGAAGCCCCGCATCCTGTGATAGCGAATCAGAATATCCTGCAGCGTGTTATTCAGGGCGTGGCCCAAGTGTAGCGCGGCCGTAACGTTCGGCGGCGGTATCACTATCGTGTAAGGATTGCGCCCATTTACATCGGCGTCGGCGTGAAAGTAATTACCCTCAAGCCAAATCTCATTGGCCTGTTGTTCGGTTGTCTTGGGGTCGTAGGTCTTGGAAAGTTCTTCACCCATAGTATTGATTATCGATAATCGATTATTTGCCAATCATTCCCCCGCCCCAGCCCCCGCGTCTTGCTGTCGCAAGACAGCAGCGGGGACGACTTTGGCGAAAGGACACTGCCTTCCAATTATCAATTATCAATCATCAATAATCAACTATCTCTTAGTCGATGTTCATCGTCATCAAAAATTCCGCGTTGGTGCGGCACTTGCCCAGCCGGCCCTTCAACAGCTCAACGCTCTCGACGGGGTTCATATCGCTGAGCACCCTTCGCAGCCGATACGTCAGCTCAAGCTCCTTGGGAGCAAGCAGCAGCTCTTCTCTTCTGGTTCCGCTTCTGCTGATATCGATGGCCGGCCACACGCGCCTGTCCACCAGACGCCTGTCTAAGTGCAGCTCCATATTGCCGGTGGCCTTGAACTCCTCAAAGATGACCTCGTCCATCTTCGAGCCGGTGTCGATTAGGGCGGTTGCGAAAATGGTCAAGGAGCCCCCTTCCTCGACCTTTCTTGCGGCGCCGAAGAATTTCTTGGGCATCTGCATCGCGCTTGCGTCCACGCCGCCCGTGAGGATTTTTCCGGAATGTGGCATTTCGGAGTTGTATGCGCGCGCCAGGCGCGTGATGGAGTCCAGAAGTATGACCACGTCGTGCCCGTATTCCACCAGCCGTTTGGCCTTTTCGATGACAATCTCGGCGACTTGACAGTGGCGCGCTGCCGGCTCGTCAAACGTCGAGCTTATCACCTCCACGTCCGGGGCTGTCTTTCGCTCCATTTCGGTCACTTCCTCGGGCCGCTCGTCGATTAGAAGCACTATCAGCTTTATCTGGGGGTGGTTTGTCGATATCGCGTTGGCCATCTTCTGCAGCAGAACCGTCTTGCCGGTCCTCGGCGACGCGACAATGAGACCTCGCTGCCCCTTGCCGACCGGGGTTATCAGGTCGATTATCCGCATATTCAACTCTTCCGGGTTTGTCTCCATTATCAGTCGTTCCAGCGGATGCAGGGGTGTCAGGTCGCTGAAGACCGTTTTCTCGGCGAGCTTATCCGGGTCCTCGAAGTTGATCGCTTCGACGCGGAGCAGCGCAAAGTATTTTTCAGAATCCTTCGGTGGCCGAATCTGGCCCGATACGACGTTGCCGGTTCGCAGCCCGAACCGCCTTATCTGCGAAGGAGATACGTAAATATCGTCGGGGCTGGACAGGTAGTTATAGTCGGGGTTTCGCAGGAAACCATACCCGTCCGGCAGAACCTCCAGCACACCCTCCCCGTACATCAGGCCGTTTTGTCGGATACGCTCCTTGAGAATCCGGAAAATCAGCTCCTGCTTTTTCAGGGCGGTGTAATCGGTAATGCCGTCTTTCTTCGCCATTTCGTGCAGCTCGGATACGCTGAGCTTTTGCAGGTCCGTAAGGTACAGTTGCCCCTTCTTTATCCGCTCGTATTTTTCGTGAGTGGATTCCTCTTCGGTTTTCCCTTCGACTTTGCTTGGGGCGGCGAGCTTGCCTGCACTGCCTGTCCCGAGCTTAGTCGAGGGGAGCTTTGTCGAAGTGTCGAGCCGCTTTCCCCTGTCCGGCTCGCCGGTGGTCGCAATGCCAGCCGGCCGCTCCTCGGTGGTCGCCACCGCCTCGCTCTGTCCCTCTGCCTGCTCTGTTTGCTTTATAACTTCCGCCTCGTCGCCTTTTCTTTTCCGTCTGGCTTTTCCGCTACCCTTAGCCATAGTCGTTCCCTTTACTCCCAACAGCTAATTGTTAAAATGGTTTTGTTATCCCGTCTTGACTGTGCGGGCACTCGTATCCGAATTTATTGTCTCCAAAACTCCCGGCCATCCGCTTGGTGCCGTTCATTCAAACCCCAACCTTTGCCGTTGTGTCCGGGGAAAAGCCCCCGCCTCAGGCGCATCCGCGATTGTGGTTAGTCTTCACCTCTATCGGGGCAACGTGTTGAGTTGCATTTGATACTCCGCAGCACCGACCGGGCTTACCTGTTATCCACGATGCTTGAGAATAAACTCGCGATTTGTTTGGATAAGCTCGATAAGTCGGAATTGTTATTGACGATATTATCGGCGATGCGTTTCTTTTTGTCCAGAGAAATTTGCAGATTTTCTCGTATTTTTAGCATGCGGGCGTCAAAAAACCCCGTTTTCTTCGCCCTTTCGAGCCGTATAGGGGGCTTGCAATCCACAAAAATTATGCGGTCGCAGCATTTTTCCCACCCAACTTCCACCAAAAGGGGCATATCGAGGATGATTGCCTTTACCGCGGCTTGGTCGTTGTATCGGTCTATCAGCCGTTCCACCTCTGCCAGCACAAGCGGGTGCAGGATGGCGTTGAGACGGGCCAGCTTGCCGAAATTGCCAAAGACCCTGTTTGCCAGCTCCGCCCGGCTAACCGCGCCCTTGTCGTCCAGAACTTCCTTGCCGAACACTCGGATAATCTCTTCCCGCACGTCCTTGTCATCCAAAAACTGATGTGCTATCTCGTCGGCATCTATAACCGCGCAGCCGTGCCTCGCAAACTCCCCCGCCACCGTGCTCTTGCCGGAGCACATCCCGCCAATGATTCCGATGACCTGTTTTTTGACGCGGCTTGTCATGCCGGCATACCGTAGTGATTTTCCGGGTATGGTCAAGTGTAATTGACGCCGTGTGCGGGTTATCCGGCTGGAGTGATACCGCGGAGGTTCTATCGTGTGGCTGCCGCCGGGATTGTCCGAGTGTTAGGTTTTTGTAGAATCTTTTCCAGCCCAGGGAGCAGATACTTGCTCACCACCACCTCCCAGCTCATATTCCTTGCTATGCGGTAGCCGTTTTCAATCATTGCTGCAACCTCGAGGTCCGTCTTCGGCAGCAGCATAATTATCTCGTCTGCGACCTCGCTGCTTACCCTCGCCTCTATCTGGTCGCGAATGTTTCTGCCGACTCCGAGCAGGTCGCGTATCTCGGCGAACCTGCCGTCGTCGGCGGTGTAGTCGGCGATGATGATGTTTCTTGTGCCATTGTTTGAGGATGGCGTAAGACCTGCGATTGCGTCGCTTACAAAACCGTTGCAACCGCAAACGCTGCTGAAGACGCAGAGTCCCCCGAAGGTCAATGGCTCGACCGGCGAGATGCCGAACGGCTCGTATATGCTCTGCCCGAACTCAACGTCGGTCCCCTTGTGAATATCGAGAATATCCATATCTTCGGGCATCCTGTCGCCGCACAACTTTCTGCTGAAGCCGAACTGGTTGATGAAGACGACCTTTACGTTCTTGCTTCTTGCGTTGAACTCCTGGATTGCCGTATAGAAGGTCGCCTCGCCCCCCGACAGGTCGGGCCACCCCTCGCGGTGTGCGACGGGCCAGTTGTATCTCGCTTCCATCTCGTATATATCGCAGCTTCGCCTCTGACAGACCTCGGTGGAGAGCAAAAACATCACAGCGGTTTTATTTGCTCTTCGAAAGGCCTCGTCAAGATGTTCGAGAACCCGCAGGTCCCGCCAAAGCCCCTTGCTGCGGACCAGTCGGGTGACGTGCGTGAAGATGAAATCCGGCCTATATCCTAAAAGGTTTGCGCAGTACCGTTGCAGCTTCTTTTTGGAGACAAGCTTTTCGTCAATGGTTGTCCTGTAGGCAGGTATGCCGTTATAAACCACGCTGATGTCCTCTGTCTCAAATTCCGGCGAGAGAAACCTCAGCTCATCCGCCACGGGCCTGCCCACGGCAAAAATGGCGTCGCAGTGTTTCGACGCCTCGACCAGCGGGTGCTTGAAGTAGCGAATCTGGTCTCCGAACACGTCATTGACATAAAGCTTTTGCTGATGCGCCTTTTTAATGAGGTTGTAAAACATTGTATCATGCCCCGGGTGCTTCTCGACGATGTTGCGCATCGTGGCCACCTCGTGGGCGTAAAAGGCCGTCTTGTATTCACAGTGCGGGTCGAGAATCGCCGCCAGCGCCGTGGGCATACCCATATACTCGTGAGCCACAACGATGGTATGCCTCGATGCGGCGCCAATGGCCTTCAGCACCGCCATTGCCACCGGCGCTAAACGCACATACTCCTCATATTCCCAAAGATGCTCATACAGGTCGCTGCGAATTCCAAACTCCTCAAATAATCGCTTTTTGAATTCATTGACGATGCCGGCATCGGTCTGCCTGACATCGACAAGGACTACTTCCGGCGAGCTTTTCACTTGCGTTTGACTGTCGTCAAATGTTCGCCTGCCGTAAACGATGCCTGCGTTGTAGTAACTCTCAATTTTCCGAAAGGCGGTTGCGTAGCCGGTGTTGACGGGGCCGTCGAAAGATGAATAAAGGACCTCGCCGTCTTCGCCTAACCGGTCCAGAGCGGAACCTTCGGTCGAAAAAAGCGGGCCTATAACGATGGAACGCTCGACCGCATCGAGGTATGACCGGCACGTGAACAAACCTTCCAGCACAGCCCCGATGCCGCCCACCTTGGCTGCTGCCTCGTGCGTGACGTGAACAAGGATTG
>CAYUIL010000112.1:0-7123 GCA_964444715.1 uncultured Pirellulales bacterium
TAAACTTTCGCCCCATGTTTCTCCTCGTTTATCAAGGGTTAGCTTCTCGTGACAATCCAGATAACTTATATAAGTTTCGGGATTTCCAGGAATCACATCCTTGAGCTTTTTGACAAGCAACCCAAGTAAACGCCGTCCCTGTGCATCCAAATCGTTCATAACAACCTCCCATTCTCAAATTTATATTTCTGGTAGGCACAGCCCACCCTACAGTTACTAAAGTCCCGATTTATCAGGATTCCTTTTTCCGCCGTATGGTGTTCCCAGATTTTCCCCGCAATTCTTGCAGACATTTTTCGCACAGAAATTGGCCAGAAAGGATTTTGAACAATGGCGCAACTTTTCGTTCGCAAACATCGCATTTATTGCGTACGAGATCAAAAACTATACGAACGGTTGTTTCACCTCCTTTTTTGTCGGTCTCGACATGCGAAACAACAGACAAAAGTCCTTTTCTATTAGGGTCAGGTTTGGGTTCGTTCGGATCACGCGTAGCAATCCAACAACATCGACAGCTTTGGTCCCATGGATCAGATGTGCATGGGAAATTATTTGCAATATTCCTCGCTTCAGTGATTGTAAAAGTCCTATTTGCCAATTTTCTGCAGGCCGGACAAACAAGCTTATCGTTTGCATGACACCATTGAACATGTGTTATTCCAGCCTGTTCAAACTCATTCAATCTTGCTATCAACTGCTCCTGAATTTCTTTAATCGGCCTTAGCCCTCTAGCTCGCCCGATTATGTTGTTACACTTGGGACATGTTGCGGAAGATGATTCCGATGGAACATCGAATTTATGACGGCAGTTATAACAACGAACTATCATAAAAAGCTTTCTGCGGCATTAGCATCGGCGATTAGTTGCCTAACTGCCTTAAAATAATAACCTGTGTCGGACATACCAACAACTAAAGAATATTGTTGTTACAGCATATACCATTGTTGGACGGCGGCGAGGAATTCTTCAGCCGATTTTGCTGAAACGAGGGCTTTTTGGGCTTTCCTGCGCAAGGGATGAAGTTTGCAATAGCAAATAGCGAATTTTCGAAAGTGCCTGACGGCATTTATTGGCCCGTAGAGTTTACAAACCAAATTGAAATGTTTTGAAATTACCCGGCCCTGCTCGTCAAGAGTCGGGGCGACAAAATCGTCCCCATCGCGAAGCTGGTTGAAAATCCAGGGATTACCAATCGCGCCGCGAGCAATTACCGCGCCATCTACGCCGGTGTTTTTTATGTTGTTTTTAATTGTATCAGCGGAAAACAAATCCCCGCTGCCAAAAATTATTGTGCGGGGAAATTGTTTTTTGACCTCTGATAAAAACTGCCAGTCGGCCTGGCCGGTAAATCTCTGGCAAACAGCGCGAGGATGCACAATTAACGCATCTACCTTTCCAGCCGAGGCCCTGGAACTGATGTCCCAGAAATTATCACAGGACTGATTATCGAAACTCGTCCGTAATTTCATAGTTACAGGGCAATCGACGGCTTCTCTTACGGCGTTATAGATATCCATTACCTTATCCGGCTCATTGAGAAGAAAGCCGCCTCGCTTTCGGCGAATAACTTTTGGCATAGGACAGGCAAAATTCAGGTCTATTAAATCGAAACCCATCTTCCGGACTACCTTGGCGGCCTTTGCCATTATTTCGGGGTCCTCGCCCAAGAGCTGTGCTCCTATCGGATGTTCATCATCGCCGGGTTTAAATGACGGATTATTAAAGACCCGCGGATGGATGACACTTTTTGCGAGCATTACGCCGGCAAAGACAAGAGGCGCTCCAAAGTCACGCGCAATTGCCCGCATAGCGTAATCGCTGTATCCGCTAAGCGACGCCTGAAAAAAGGGAACGTCAAGAATCATATTGCCGATTTTCAGCATTAATCGTCAGATTCACGAGCGGTAACACTATTGGGATTCGTCGATGACGGCCTTGACGATGTCGTTGATGGCCTGGCGGGTGCTGCCGTTGGCGTTGTTGGTGATGATGGAGAAGATGCGGTCGCCGGCATTCGTGGAGCAAACGCCAGAGAAGGATTTCACCCCCTCAATATAGCCGGTTTTGCCGAAAATTTTCCCTTTGTAGTTTGGCTCGTTGAAGTATCTGTCGATTGTGCCGTCCATCCCCCCTACCGCTAAGGTTTGCTTATATCTCTGCCAGTTCGGATTTCTATAGAGGTCGAGCAGGACTGTGGAGATAGTGTTTGGGCTGAGCGTATTTTTTTCGCTCAGGCCGGAGCCGTCATCGATGAGGAACTGGTCGGACGGTATCCCGAGGGAAAGCAGATACTGAGAGATGAGCTGTTGCCCTGCGGGCCAGGAGCCGGCTTTGCTGGATGGCTGGCGTGAGGCGGCAATGGTTTTGAGCAGGGCCTCGGCGGCAAGCCCCAAACTGTCCTTGTTGCAGCGCTCGAAGACGTCCCAGATAGAGCTGCGATATACGGCAAGTGTTTTGAATTGCTCGGTAGGCGGGACTTCCTGTTCGAGCAGGCGTCCTGTAACGGCGATGCCGGTGCGCCTCAGTTCTTCAGCGAGCAGGAAACCGAGAAAGGCGGGAGGCCTGTCGATTGCGACGCTGACCGGCTGGCAGGTTTTGTGGCAGGAGCCGAGGACTGTGATGACATTGGAGCCGGGCGCGCGGGCGCCCCAGACGGTATCGGGTGGTTTTGAGGCGGGTGAACATTTGTTGATTATTTTGACGTAGCTGGTTTGCGGGTCGAGGGTCAATTCGACCTTTCCGCCGATTGTCTCGGCGATTATCTCGACGCAATTGTCGTTGAAATTTAGACCGCTGACTTCACAGGCATACGGACGGTTGAGCTCCTCTTTTGGCCAGCTCGGATGCACTCGTTCGTCGTCGAATACGGTGCTGTCAACGATGACGTCGGTTATGACAGTAACGTTGGCGGCGTGGAGAAGTTGGGCGATATCCTTGAGCATCCAGCGAGAGTTGAAGGAGTATTTTTCGGCGGTGGGTTTGTCGCCGAGCAACGGGTCTCCGCTGCCGATGACGGCCAGCGTATCGCCGATGAGTCCCACGCGGGTCTGGTAGAGGAAATCGGGGCCGAGGTATTTGAGGGCGGCGGCGGTGGTAACCAGCTTCATATTTGACGCCGGAATCATAGGAGTCGAGGCGCTGCGGCTGTAGAGAATAGCGCCGCTGGCCGGGTCGAGAATTTGGACGGCGATATGAACCCTCGCCTGGGTTTGCGAGCCGATAATGGCGTCGATTCGCTGCGCAAGCTCGGCGGAGGCGCCGGCAGCAAAAACCACGGTGAATACCACCGCTGACAAAAATCTTTTTAAGTCAAGTTTCACAGCCCTTTCTACTATCAAAAATAGCGAGCGATTTCAAGACCAAACACGCTAAATTTAATAGGTGCGTAAGTGACTGTCAACAAAGGAGTTGTAAAAATACACATTTTTTAGGGGATTTTACTTGACACAGTTGAGCAGGAGTGGGTAAACTTATATGTGTCAACGGCAGGTCTGGGAGCTTATTTATTAAGATTCCGCCGGCCGCCAAACCCAAAGAGAAGAGCGAGAAAATGAAGAAGGAGGAGCAGATTATGTGTAAGAAATTCATTTCTTTTTGTCTTGCCTTACTTCTCATTGTAACCGCCACCAGTAACGCCGACCCAATGCAAATAGGCGATTGGGAGCAGGATTTGGATGGGTGGGAAGTGGCGGAGCCCTGCTGGCCCGTCCCCCCCATCTCTCCCTATGAACCACCATCTTCTTATCCGGACTGGTGGTTTAGTACAAACCGTGTTACCTCAGGCGACTGGAGTCTCGCAATGCAGACACCGGAGAGCTGGTGGGACGAAGTGATGTTACTTGATTTGACCCAGGTAGAAGGTGGGGTGGAAGCGTTCTTTGAGAACGACGCCTTTTCAATAGACATCGGACATTTAGCTTCCGATTGGGCAACAAGTGCCGGTGCGTGGTGTCAGCAGTCGTACAATATCGCCATCTGTGCGGAGGTCAGTGACCCAAACTATGCAGATAATCCGTATGAACCATCGATAGGTTGGTGGCAGAAAGACTTCATTAGCTCGAACTTTGACCCCAACCAGAACGTTGACGACGAGAAGACGTATCATTTCTACTACGCGGACCTGAAGTACATGATCAAGGAAAATCCCAGTTTCCTCGATATCATATTCATCGAGAGATGGGTTGAGGATTACCAGGGGACCTATACCGGCGGGACTTGCTATCTTGACAATGCGTGGCTGATTCCTGAGCCGGCGACGATAGCACTGCTGGGTCTGGGCGGCCTGGCCCTGATTCGCAGGAAACGATAAAACACAAGGCATTAAGCAATTAGTTGGTATCAGACCGGGGCCTGTCTCGAGAGTTCGGGGCGGGCCCCGGTTGTTTTATGCGCAAATCGTTGACGAGTTTTGGGGTTATAGAGTAAAATGCCGCGTCTTAGTTTGAGCGGGAAGGGAATACGGATAAAGGTTTATGTTAAGGAGTTTGGCCGTGAAGAAGATGATGCTTGCAGTCGGTATGGTATTAGTGCTGGTTTGCGGAGGGATTTGCCTGGCGGACGTAGGGGCTGACCCCTCTAAAGAGAACGCTGAGCTAAAGGCCAGGATAGAGAAATTAGAAAAAGAGCTGGCGGAGTTGAAGCAAATAGTGACGCAGCAAGGCCGGACAAAGGCAAAGGCCGGAGCGGCAGCGGCAAAGGCCGGAGCGGCAGCGGCAAAGGCGGAAAAGCCCGCGGCACCGGTAGCCGGCGTGGCGGAGAAAAAACCGGTTGTGTCGGGACTGGATGTGGAGCTGTATGGTCGGCTGAAGCTGGATGCCGTATTCGACACGTCTCGTATGGACACGGGCAATTATGCGAAATGGGTTCGGCCGGATAGGGGTAACAATGACCGCACCCAGTTTGATATGACGGCGAACGAATCGCGGCTCGGATTGCGCGTCTTTGGGCCTAAAGGACAGGAGCTTCAAACCGGCGGACGCGTTGAAATAGATTTTTACGGCGGCGGCGCGGAGAACAAGCCGAATCCGATGATGCGCCACGCTTATTTGAATCTCGACTGGCCGCAGGATAAGTTCGGCATATTGGCGGGGCAAACCTCGGACGTATTTTCACCCCTGTTTCCTTATACGTTGAATTACTCGGTGGCGTGGTGGGCCGGCAATATCGGCTATCGCCGGCCGCAGATTCGGCTCACGAAGAGCTACGCATTAGACAAGGACACGGAGCTGAAGCTGGAGGGTGCGCTGGCCAGAACAATCGGGCGGACGAATTCGAGCATACTGTCGGCTGACCAGGCGGATTCGGGGGAAAATGCCGGGATACCGGGCGTTCAGGGACGCGTGAGTATGACGTTTCCATCGCTGGGATATAAGCCGGCGACAATTGGCTTTTCGGGTCACTACGCCAAAGAAAAATATGATACAAACTCCAGCGGTGTCATCGGCAGCAAGCGCTTCGACAGTTGGTCGCTCAACCTCGACATCCTGCAGCCCGTGAACGAGTGGCTGACGTTCAAGGGCGAGTTGTTTACTGGTGAAGACCTCGATGCCTATCTCGGCGGCATAGGCCAGGGAGTTAATACGGCGCGGTTGAACGAAATAGGCAGCACAGGCGGGTGGGTAGCGGCTGAGCTGGGGCCGTTTGACAAATGGAGCTTTAACGTTGGTCTAACCGTTGATGACGTGGACAATGGCGACCTCAGGGGTATGAGCGGAGACAAGCGGGCATACAACAGGTCGATATTCGGCAACGTGATTTACGATGTGGACAAGAACGCCCAGATTGGCTTTGAGCTGTCGCACTGGCACACGGAATATCAGGACGCCGATGACGCCGGCTCCCTCCGCGCCCAGACCTCCTTCATATACAAATTTTAAAAAAATTCAGAATTATATTTAACCCCGCCATCTTCGCCCTTGACGAGTGGCGGGGTTATGGTTAGAGTGCTCCCGAACTGGTGATGGCCGCGTCAAACTTGTTGTTATCTTCTTCAAGGATATTGACGGCGATATTATCTCAGTAAATGGCGGCTTGGTTGGGTTTTCCCAAATCATAAACGCCGTTGTCACAGACCTGAGCCAGTCAGCCGTGGCAATCCCTCATCTCATCGATTAGCCCCACCCTAAAACGTCACCGTTTTTTTATCATCACAATATTATGAATTTTTTCCTTGACAAACGTAAAGAGGCCAATATAGTTGCTGGGGAAATTATTGATTCAATGGCACTTTTAGCGTAAGGATTTAAGATAGAGTGATGGCAGGAGACACATCCATTCCGCGAGGTTGTACCGTAGATACGTAGAAGGTCTGCGCCATCTTAAACACATTTTAAAAACGGCCGAATTAAAGGAGGCGACAAAATGAAAACAAAAACGAGGGTAACGGCTCTTTTAGTAGTTTTGTTTGTATTTATATGCCAACCAGTAACTTTGGGGGATGGATCAGTAGGGATAGACAGTGTCGAAATAATCCCGGCTCAACCGTTAGAAACCGATGTGATTACGTTCCATGAGCCGAACTATGCAACCGGCGAAGTTCTCGTACGATTTGCCCCAAAGGCAAACGGCAAATATCTGCGAGCCGAGGAGGCAGATGCCATAGCATCCTCTGTTTGCAGAGGCATGGTCAAAAATGTGTCGAGATTTCTGCCTGGCTTGATGCTTGTGAAAACTCCGGATGATTTGTCTGTAGAAGATGCAGTTTCGCAATTTAGAGATACTCCAGGCGTGCTACACGCACAGCCGAATTTCATCTATCGAGTCGCATCAAGATTTCCAAATGACCCGTTAGGCCCTACTCCTGTCGGTGGCGAGCAATGGGGACTGCATAACACGGGCCAGTACGGCGGAACGCCGGATGCCGATATTGACGCGCCGGAGGCATGGAATATAGCTACCGATAGTAACATTATTGTGGCTGTTATAGATTCCGGCGTTGACTATAACAACCCCGATTTGGCTGCAAATATGTGGGTAAATCCAAATGAGATACCCGGTGACAAAAATGGTGATGGCAGACCCGGTGTTGCCGGTGTGGACGATGATGGCGATGGTCTCATTGACGAAGATTCAGAGGGACGTCAACCTGGAGAGACGGGTTATACAAATGACTCGGTAAATGAT
>CAYUIL010000113.1:0-7012 GCA_964444715.1 uncultured Pirellulales bacterium
CACGCCGAAGGAGCAACGGGCGTCGCTCACGGAGCAACAGGCAAGGGTAATGACCAGGTGCGGTTTGAATTGACTTATATGGCGCGTGACCCGACGCTCAAAATAATTGCGCCGTGGAAAGACCCGAAATTTACGCTGACCAGTCGCGAGGCGGCTGTTGACTATGCGAACAAGCACGGTGTTCCAATCGACCAGTCAAAGAAGAAGATATATTCACGCGACCGAAATATCTGGCACATCAGCCACGAAGGCGCCGACCTCGAGGACCCGGCTAATGAGCCGAAAGACGAATTGTATGTGATATCAAAGCTGGTTTCGAAGGCCCCTAATAAACCCGACTACATCGAAATCGGTTTTGAGCAGGGTGTTCCCGTCAAGTTGAATGGCAGGGCAACCGACAGCGTAAAGTTGCTTCAGACGCTCAATGAAATCGGCGGCAAGCACGCCGTCGGCCAGGTCGATTTGGTTGAGAACCGCCTCGTCGGAATGAAATCGCGAGGCGCTTATGAAACGCCCGGCGGCACCATCCTGATGACCGCGCACAAAACGCTCGAAGCCCTTACGCTTGACCGCGAGACGATGCACTACAAGCAGCAGGTTGCCCTGAAATACGCAGAGGTGGTTTATTACGGCCAGTGGTTCTGCAAACTTCGCGAAGCGCTCGATGCTTTCATCGATGTTACCCAGCAGAATGTTACCGGCACGGTGCGCGTCAAGCTCTTTAAGGGCCGCTGCACACCCGCCGGTGCCAAAAGCCCGTTCAGTTTGTATAGCACCGCACTTGCCAGTTTCAAAATGGGTGCAGAATACAACCCAGCCGACGCAATCGGCTTCATCCGCCTGTTCGGCTTGCCGATGAAAGTCGCCGGCGCAGTGAAAAGAACCGCTAATAAGAAGAAATGATTTCGTTTGACGACAAATGCAGGGAAGCGAAATAGTTATTCCGGCCTGGTTCTGGATTGTTTTTCTTTTTGCCGTTGGCTGTTGTGTGGGCAGCTTCCTGAATGTCGTCATTTGGCGCCTGCCGCGTGATAAATCCCTTGTCGCTCCGCCGTCGTCCTGTCCCGCCTGCGGCAAACACATCCACTTTTACGATAACATACCGCTCGTCTCCTGGCTGCTCATCGGTCGCAAATGCAGGTATTGCAAGACCCCGATTTCACCTCGATATTTTGTCATTGAATTGCTGACGGGTCTCGTTTTTGTCGGCATTTTTGTGCTTTACTTCCACTCCGGGCTGCGCAGCGGCATCCCGGCCTTTTTATCGGGCGGCTGGTTTTTGTATTTGCTTTCCATCATCCTGCTCTCCGCCCTTATCGCCGCTTCCGCTATCGATTTGGAGATGTGGATTATACCGCTGTCTGTGTGCTGGTTCGCTACCGCAGCCGGCCTGCTCGCCTCCGCGCTGGCTCCGCTGGTGATTCATCCTGCAGCCATTCGTCACTATTTCCTTATGCCTACAACCGCCGACCTGATACTTGTCAATCAGACCACCGTTGCCTCTTTGTCCGCAGGCGCCGTAATTGGCCTGGGGGTGTCTATTCTTCTGCTGGCTACAGGGCTTATAAAAAGGAGCTATGATTTCTCGCACCTTCAAAATTCACCCGAAACCCCCCCAAAAAAAGGCGAGGATGAATTCAAAGACCGCGTTGAAATGCTCAAAGAAATCCTATTTCTGGCGCCAATAATCGCTTGTGCACTGGCAGCCGACTGGCTCGTCAACCGATACCCCGCACTGCATCAATGGTGGCTTGTCTTCTCGCAAAGGCCTGTCATTGCGGGACTTCTGGGCAGTTTGGCGGGCTACTTCGTCGGCTGCGGCATCGTCTGGGCGACACGAATCCTCGGCACACTCGGCTTTGGCCGGGAGGCAATGGGGCTGGGCGACGTCCATTTGATGGGCGCCGCAGGGGCTGGTATAGGCCCGCTGTTTGTCGTTTTCGCTTTCTTCATCGCGCCGTTCTTCGGACTGGCCTGGGCCGGCATGCAAATGTTCTCCAAGAAAATCAGACAAATTCCTTATGGTCCTTTCTTGTCATTGGGCATACTTGCTGTTATGATTCTACATGATAGAATTATGGCGTATCTGAGTGTTGTGTTTTACAAGTAAGAATGGAATCGAGTCTCGATGTAAAGGAGGTATCGAAATGCAAGGCGTAACGAGAAAAGCTGTAGTGCTCCTCGGTCTAATATCAATACTTATGTCATCCGGCTGCATTGACTGGAAGAGAAAGTACGACGCGCTTAACGTCGAGCACCAGAACCTGAGAGGTCTGCTCGAACGTGAAAGAGCCGAGAAGGGCCAATTGGCCGACCAGTTGGCGAAAGACCAGCAGACCATTGCGGACCTGCAAAAGCAGATTATCGAAAAGAAGAAAAGCGCCGCTGAAGCCACCGGCTTCGGCGAGGGCTACGACGTCAGCTTCGACGCCGCCAAAGGGACCATAACCGTTACTCTTTCTGATACAATCCTGTTTGACTCCGGCAAGGTCAATCTTAAGAGCACAACCAGCAAAGAGCTTGACCATATTTATTCGGTGCTGAGAGGAAAATACTCAGGCAGAGAAATAGAAGTGGTTGGTCACACTGATACGGACCCCATCAAGAAATCAAAATGGGCCGACAACTGGGAGCTCTCTGCTGAGCGGGCGCTTGCCGTTACACGGTATCTGATGCACAAGGGTATCCCTGAAAATCAGATAAAGGCGGCTGGTTGCGGACCGGCCAGGCCGCTTGCCCCAAATTCAACTGCCGCTGGCAAACGGAAAAATCGCCGCGTCGAAATCGTCGTGCATATGATGAAGTAAGCCCGGGTCAATGGCCCCGGACAAGTTGAACGCAATCTATGAAAGTAGCCCTCGTTGGGGGGCTACTTTTTTTTTGCGAAGGTATTTGTTTCGATTGTTCCTTGCTTACTGACGCGGACTGTTAGGGCCCCGTCCTTTCCTGTGTAATACGAATTGGGGTCTTTTATGACCTGTCCTTTTTCGTAAGATGACTTGCTGCAACTGCATATAACGACGCTCGGCTCTATGTTGCCCAGGAATGATGAATCGAGCGTTCTTGCTGAGCCGTGGTGGGGTGCAATCAGAACGTCGGCTTTCAAATCAGGGTAAAGACGCAGGATTTCTCCTTGTGCGAACTTTTCGATGTCTGAACATATAAGAATACATCTGCTGGCATACTCAATCATTGTTACCACCGACTTGTCGTTACTGCTTATCCTGTCATTTTCAAGAACATCTTTATCTGGCCAAAGCACTTTTATCGTTGCCGAGCCGACTATTTGTGGGAAGCCATTTATTTCCCCTGCCGCGATGCCTTTTTGCTTCAATTCGTCCCGCAGGAATCCGGATGTTTGCCGCCTGTCCCCGAAGAAAGCATTGCTTGCATAAATAAATCCTGTCCGACAGTCGTCCACCACTTCCGGTATCCCGTTGATGTGGTCTATATCGCCGTGGCTTATAACGACCGCGTCGAGCTTTCCTATGCCGCTGTATTGCAAAAAAGGCGATACGACTCTTGTCCCTATGTCGTTTCTGCTCAATGAGCCCGCGTCAAACAGGATATTGGCTCCGCCCGGCAGCTCCGCGAGTATCGCCTGGCCGTGGCCGACGTCCAGCGTCGTTACAACCAGATTGTTGCTGTGCGCCCTTTGCCATTTCGGCAGCGCCAACATTGCGATAATTACCACTGCCGTTGCCGTGCAAATGACCTTCTTGAGCGTCGGATTCCACAGGCGGAATAAGAAGGCAAAGATTATCAACCCGTAGAACAAAAGAACCGCTGCACCGTTTGTCTTGCCTATGAGTATTCCTGATATATCCAGCTCGGCAAAAAGTTTGACAATCCAGATTGTCAAATCCGCCAGCAGGCCGACTATTGTCCCCATCGCCGCGGCAACGCTCGGCAAAAATAACGCGATAACCAGTTTCAGATACCCCAGAAGCGAAACTAATCCTATCAGCGGAGATGCGAGCACCGTCCAGACACTGGTCAGGAGCTGAATCGTGTGAAAATGATATAACAGTATTCCCGAGCTTGTCATCCAGGCGGCCAAGCTGACGGAGAACACATCGGTAATGGCCGAGCCGGCCTTGGTGACAAAATGTAGTGGCGTCTTGTCTTTTTGCCGGTCCACGTCAAACAAATCTGCGGCTTTCTCGCGGAGAAAATTGCTGATTGGTTTTGCGAACAGCAGAATCCCCAAAACCGACGCGAACGAAAGCTGCCAGTCCGCCTCAAAAAGGCCGGTCGGCCTTATGAGCAAAAGCACAATCGCGGCCATCGCAAGTGCGTTGAAGGTGTTCGACTTTCGTCGAAAGATAAACGCCGCACAAAACGCGAAGCACATCACCGCCGCCCTGAAAGCCGGTGCGTTCTCCGGGACAACCAGCAGAAAAAGCACAGCCGTAATCATACATACAACCGCCCGGCCCGGCTTCGTCAGCCCCGCTGTCTTGCATACCCACCACACAAATCCAATCACCATTGCGAAGTTCATCCCCGATAGGCAAATAAAGTGCAGAAGTCCCGTTTGGCGAAACGCCTTGATTGTGTCCCTGTCGATGTTCGTGCGGTGGCCCAGGACCAGCGCAAGCAGCAACTTATCCGCCCCGTCCTGTGGTTCGCTCTGACCCAAAAGGGCCTGCGTTGCTATTTTCTGCAATGACCCCCTGATTTTGGCATACGCACTCGCGGCGTTACTTTGCAGCCGCTCTATCGCGTCTCGACTCTTAACTGAAGCTCCGACGAGAATGCCCTTGCGCGCCAGGTACTTTGCTATGTCAAACTCTCCGGGATTGGATGCGCCCGTGAACCTGTCGAGCCAGCAGAACATTTGAACGGAATCCCCGGCCTTCAAGTCCAGCACCGGTTCCTGCACCCGCACTCGCACAATGCCGTTTGTCTTTGCCCAGCCGTTGACTGTCTCGACCTCGGTCATTTTCAGGTAAAAGCTGCTGCCGCGGTCGGTGTGTGTAAATTTGCTGAATGCCCACTTGTTACTGTCGGTATAGGGTTTGGTGGCAATCACGCCGCGAACCGTTGCTAACGCCGGCTCGTCGCCGACCGCATTGCGAATATCGTTTGGCTTCGGCTGATAGAAACTCTCCAGTCGAATCGCCCCCAGACAGGCAAAACACACAAAAATCAGATAGGGCGCCGCATATCTCCAGCCGGTTTTGCCGGTGAGCAACGTAATCACTGCCGCCGCACAAAGGACGAGCACCACAAGCCAAATCCATATAGACGATGGCAGATTATTTTGAACGGTTATCCCCGCCATCATTCCAACTGCACAAAACGCAAGCGGGGCTGTTCTTATGGCTTGCCTGTGATAATAGGCGGGATTGCGGTCAAGCTGCCTGTCAATCTCGGCTAATCTTCGCCTTATATCGTCCAAATTTTCGCCCTTTTTGTCGACTCGCTGTGCTCGTGTTCGTAAAGAAATTTATGTTATGATTACCCGGGGTAAATATCAATGCCAATCCCTATGCGCGGAGATTCTCACGTGAAGGGGGTGATTGATTCGCGGCAGGATGGTCGATGATATAGGAGTCGGGTGATTAATACTGGCCGAACTCGGTGATTATCATAAGATGAACAGCGAAACCGCAAAAGTAAAAATTTCGACGATAGCGTTACTGGCGGCGGTGCTGGTGGCGGCTGGCTACTTCGGGCGGGGATTTTTCTTGCGGGAAATGACGATTCACCAATTGCTCAATGAGAATAAGCAGTTGAAAAACGCTATTACTAACCTGACAGCCGAAGAGCAGATTGGATACGCCAAGGTAATCTCGCAGGAAACCAGAGACGGCAAGGTTTGGACGACACTGCGATTCGTTGAGACAGATAGAAGCGACAAGCTAAAAAAGGTTGTCGAAAAGGACTATACAATAGAAGGGGACATCGTTCACTTCGATGCGCTGATTGTCAAGTTCGGCGACAAAATGGTGATGGATGGCAAAGAGCGGGCGATGTATTTGTGGCGGCGGGTCTATGGCGAAGAAATGGCGCCGCAGAATGGCTTCCCGATTGAGAATCCGGGGGCTGAGCCGCAGCGATACGCGGATTTATTGAGCCGGCTGCCAATCAAACAACGGGAGTTGTTCTGGTCGAATATCTGGGATTTGGCCAACGACCCGGAAAAATTGAAACAGGACGGCATAACCGCGATTTACGGCAACGTCGTTTATACGCCTCTCAAAGAAGGCCTTATCTATATCTTCAAGATAAGCCCCACAGGCCAGCTTTACCCCGAAGTCGTCCCCAATATATAACTGGAAAATGCAAAAAGCTGATTTCGACATTGTCATAATAGGCGGGGGGATTGTAGGGCTGGCAAGCGCGCACAAAATCGCCGGCGCCCGCCGTAACATTTCAATCGCTGTGCTGGAGAAAGAGCCGAAATTGGCCAGCCATCAGACAGGGCACAATTCAGGCGTCATTCACTCCGGCTTATATTACAAACCCGGCTCCGCAAAGGCCAAAACCTGCACCGACGGAAGAATTCAGCTTGTCGAATTCGCAAAACAACACAATATCCCTTATGAAATCTGCGGCAAAATCATCGTCGCAACAAACGAAAAAGAATTGCCCGGTCTCGACCGTACTTTCAATAACGGCATCCAAAATGGCATCGAAGGCGTCCAAAAAATCAGCCCTGCTGAAATCGAACAAATCGAGCCATTCTGCACCGGCATCGCTGGGTTAAAAGTCCCCTGCACCGGCATAATTGACTTCATAGCCGTAGCGAGTAAGCTGGTTGAACTCATTCAAAGACAAAATCCCGGCAATAAAATCCTTACGTCGCACAAGGTCGTCGGCTTCGACAAGCGAACCGACTGCACGGATGTTCTGACAAATCAGGGAACAATTTCAACTCGCTTTGTTATTAATTGCGCAGGATTATTCAGCGACAGAATCGCTCGATTGGACGGCGTTGATGCGAAAATGAGAATCGTCCCGTTTCGCGGCGATTACTACGAACTGAGCAAAGTTGCCGAAGGCA